>DASYBP010000422.1:0-4640 GCA_036500715.1 Rhodopila sp. | reverse complement strand
GGAACCATCCACCAGAAACGGGCGGCCTCGATCAGGATCGCCTCGGTGATCCAGTAGAGCCCCACGAGATGCAGACCGAAGCCGAACCACCAGCCCCGGCGGGCCGCGACCATCGGGCCGCGCGCGCCAGCAATCAGGCACAGCAGCACCGGGATCCCGATCAACAGCGCCGGAAGCAAATACAGCGGCGGCAGCGCCAAGGCCGTCAGCATGCCGGCGACAAATGCGGTCGCGTCGGCGCGCAATCCGCGCAGGGCGCAAAGCCGGGCGGTCAGTTGCAGCCCCACCCGCGGCAGCGGCACCGGCGGCCGGCTCAGTCCTGCCCCTCGCGGGCCTGACGCTCGTAGTGTTTGTAATACTTGTCGGTCACCAGATCGGTCTGCACCACCACGGCGACGTCTGTGGTGTTGAACTGCGAGTCGATCACCGCACCATCGCCGATAAAGCCGCCTAGCCGTATGTACCCCTTTACCAGCGGTGGTAACCGGTTGAGCGCGGCGCGCGCGTCGGCCTCCTCACGCGGCATCCGCCGCATGTCGATGTAGCGATCGGGCAGGGCACGCGGCCGGATCGAGGCGGGTGCCAGATGGTTGTAATAGAGGTAGGCCAGCTCGAGCGCCAGGGCGTCCAGATCGGTTCCGGGCAGGCTGGCGCAGCCGAACATCAACTCGATCTTGTTTTGAAATACATATGCGGCGATGCCTCGCCACAGGAGCTGCATGACCGCCCGGTTACGGTAGCCGTCGTCCACGCAGGATCGCCCCAGCTCCAAAATGCGGCCGGGAATCGCCTCGATGCAGGCCACGTCGTACTCACCCGAGGAATAGAAGCGCCCGATCCGTCGCGCTGCCTCACGCTGAATCAGCCGGTAGGTGCCGACGACGCTGTCACCGCCTTCGCCCAGGCTATGATCGACCACCAGCAGGTGGTCGGCGACCGTGTCGTAGATATCGCGGTCGCGCTGTGCGGCGGTCGTCGCCGGGTCCGGACGGGCGCCCATCTCCTGGTAGAAGACCCGGTACCGCAGGGCCTGCACGGCATCGACTTCAGCCGATCCGACGGCAATTCGGACCCCAAGGTTGCCGCTGCGGATTTCCGCCATCTGTCCGGTGGCCGCGACGGCAGCGTCTTGGCTCATTGGTTGGCTCCGTCGGTCGAGTGCGCGACCCGCACATCCAGTTTGGCGACGCTCGAGTCATGAGGTTCGGCCCGGGAGGAGGCATCTGGGGGGGAGACATCTGGCCTGGCGTGGCGCCGCCCAAACAGCTCAAGCCGCAGTGAAACCAGATCAAAACCGAGCCGTGCTGCTATCGCCTGGATCAGCCGCTCATGCTCAGGATCTTGAAATTCAATGACTTTGCCGGTCTCGATGTCGATCAGATGATAGTGCGGGCCGTCCTCGGACGGTTCGTAGCGGGCGCGTCCACCACCGAAGTCGCGGCGTTCGAGGATCCCCTTTTCCTCGAACAATCGCACCGTCCGGTAGACCGTGGCGATCGAGATATGCTGATCCAGCGCAGAGGCCCGCCGGTAAAGCTCCTCGACATCCGGATGATCGCCAGCCTCCGATAGGACCCGCGCCACCACCCGGCGCTGGCCGGTCATTTTGAGACCGCGTTCGATACACAGGCGCTCGATGCGCGATTCCATTCGGCTCCTTGCGCTCAGTCCGTCAGAGCATTCCCCGCCCACGTGGGCTCCAAGCCGGCGCATACAATGGCGGGGCCTCCCCGGGGAAGGCCCCGCCCACCTTAGCATCTGCCGGACGGTGACGCAGGATCTTTTCTGCGTCACGACGTGGCGTTGTGCGAACCCATAACATCGGCGAAGCGCGATATGTCGCAGTTTGCCTGAAGTGGCCGATTCACGCAGAAAGCCTGACCGCTCCGCGACTCGCGCGTCGCCGCGATCGGACACCTTGTTGAAGTGGCCGATTCACGCGGAAAACCTGACTGCTCCGCGACTCACGCTTCGCCGCGATCGGACGCTTTGTTGAAGTGGCCGATTCACGCGGAAAACCTGACTGCTCCGCGACTCACGCTTCGCCGCGATCGGACACTTTGTTGAAGTGGCCGATTCGCGTGGACGGCCTGATCGCTCCGCGACTCACGCTTCGCCGAGATCGGACACTGGGCGGACGGCCGGGGCGATTACCGCGCGGATGCGCGGTGCGTGCCCAGTCCGATCTGCTTGGCCAATTCCGACCGCCGTTCGGCGTAGTTCGGGGCGACCATCGGGTAGCTGGCCTCCAGGCCCCATTTCACCCGGTACTGTTCGGGCGTCATGTTGTAAGAGGTCGAGAGATGCCGTTTGAGCATCTTCAGTCGCTTGCCGTCTTCCAGGCAAACTATGTAGTCGGGGAATACGGATTTACGGACCGGCACCGCCGGCTGGGCCTTTTCGACCGGGGCGGCGGGTGCTTCGCCGATATGGGACAGCGTGTCGTATACCGCTCGGATCGCGCCGGGCAGTGCAGCCGCGGTCTGCTCATTGTGAGCGGCGTGAGCGGACACTATCTGGGCAGTCAGCCCAAGGATAGCGGAGTCAACCGGCTTTTCAGCCATTTTCGGACCTTCCTAGTCGTTAGTGCTATGCCTATATCTGATCTGTCCTGCTGATGCGTGAACAGCAACTGGACGAATTCAATAAAGGGGACTCGTGTCGGCGATGCAAGATATAACCCGCGAAATCGACATTACAAATGATATTTGTCCGATGACATTTGTTCGGACGCGTTTGGCCTTGGATAAGATGGCGCCGGGCGAAACTCTTCTGGTGACGCTGAAAGGCGAAGAGCCGCTGCGGAACGTTCCTCGGACAGCAACGGAACAGGGGCACGAGATACTCTCGCTGGAGACCGGCACAGATGGAATCAGCCGCTTACTGATCCGGCGTGGCAACTAAACCGCGGCAGTGCGCGGTCGTTGGGCTGGATCGAGATCGAGCCGCAACACCAGCGCATCGGACCGATCCGAATAATACTGCTGGCGCCGGCCGGCCAAAATGAACCCCACCTTGGTATAAAGTGACCGCGCGGCAATATTCGCGACAGAAACTTCAAGAAACACGGCCCGCACGCCCAGCGCCGCGGCACTTGCAGTTGCTTCCATGAGCAAAGTGTAACCCACGCCGATGCGCCGGGCCGGCGGGATGACGGCCAGGGTCAGGATGTCCGCCTCGTCAGCCGCCACGCGAAGCAGGATCAGTCCACCCGCCGTGTGCAGCAGACCGAATACATTGGGCATCGCTAGTTGCAGATCGAAAACATCGCGGCTCCAGGCGTCGGGGGCGGTGAACCCCGCCGCATGAATTTCCGCCATGATATCGGCGTCCGCTGGTGAAACGCGGCGCAGCATAGGGTTCAGGCGGCGGCCGAAGGCGGTGCCTTCGCCCCCGGCGGCCTCGCCTCCGGCGGATCGACATAGATCGGTTGCGCGGGTAGCGAGCGGATCGCACCGCGAAAGCGCCGCTCGGCCACCTGCGCAATATGTCGCCCGGTGGGCAGGCGTGCATCGGTCAGCATCACATTGATCCCACGCGCCGCGAGCCGGCTTGCGATATCGGCCGCTGCGCCGCCGGCAATCGCCACCGGACATCCTGGGTCCGGCAGTTCGGTGACGGCGAGCGACACAATCTGATCATCCGCCTCGAGGAAGATTCGGCCGCGCCGGCTGGTGGTGACGCACCACAGCGTGCGACCGCCGAGTTGGGGAAGCGAGTCGGCCAGCGCCTCGCCCACGGTGACGCCAACCACCGGCCGGCCCGCGGCAAGTGCGAGACCCAGGGCCAGCGCGATGCCGCCGCGTATCCCGGTGAAACTGCCGGGTCCCACCGTGACCGCGATCAGATCGAGGTCAGCTGCCCGGACGCTCGCCTTGCGCAGGCAGTCCTGGGCGAGGATCGGCAGAACACTTGCCTGACCGCGCTCGACGTCCCGCTGATACCCCGCAACGACGGCGCCGTCGGTAACAATTGTCGCCGAGCACCGCCCGACAGCCGAATCGAGAGCGAGGATCCGCATGCGGCGAAGTTATCCCGCCATTGGCGCTCAGGCTAGGACGCATGCTTCCTCAAATGGCAGGCGCGGTGAGCGGTTGAACAGGCCGCCCGGGTCGCCCTGGCCGAGATTGACCAGGAAATTCGATCGCCAGCCGTTATGGACGAAGAACGCGGTGTCGACCTTTGCATTGTCGAAACCGGACATCGCCCCAGTATCGAGACCGAGGGAACGCGCGGCGATTATCAGGTAGGCACCTTGCAGTGTGCCGTTACGGAAGGCCGTGGTCGCCGCCAGCGAATCGTTGCTGGTAAACCAGGCAATGGCATCCGGGCTGTGCGGAAAAAGTTTTGGTAATTTCTCGTAGAATTTCGGGTCATAAGCCACGATTACGGTGACAGGCGCGCTCATCGTCTTTTCGGTGTTGCCGGCCGACAGCGCCGGGGCGAGCTTTTCCTTACCTTCCCTGGTGCGGATGAAGACAAACCGAGCGGGAGAACTGTTGGCGGAGGTGGGGCCGAACTTGAGGATATCGTACAACTCGCGCAACGTTTCGTCGGTGACCGGTGCGTCGCGCCACTTGTTGTGGGTGCGGGCTTCCCTAAACAGCCGGTCGAGGCCCGCGGGGTCGATCGTCATCAGC
>DASYBP010000421.1:0-8847 GCA_036500715.1 Rhodopila sp. | reverse complement strand
C
Source organism: Rhodopila sp. (assembly GCA_036500715.1). Lineage (GTDB taxonomy): Bacteria > Pseudomonadota > Alphaproteobacteria > Acetobacterales > Acetobacteraceae > Rhodopila. The sequence continues at coordinate 8,846 of DASYBP010000421.1, read as the reverse complement.
GCTGATCTGTTCACTGCCTCGCGGATCGGCCGCGGTGAATACGGTCATCCAACTGCCGGTCCAGCGAAACGAGGCGCCGGCTTTCTGCTCCCAAGGCAGGGATTCCGCCGCCGCCTCATAGTCCGAGGCGAGCACGGCGCGGTACGGCGTCGCACGGAAGGCTTGCGGCGCCATGCGTTGAATGTGGCTTGCCGTCTCCTTGTCGGCCCCGTTGGTGGCCGCAAACGGGTTGCGGGCGGCGGTGATCAGGCCTGCCATCGACGGATCAATCATGGTGATGCTGTCGGCCGCTACATTGCCAATGGCGCCCAAGCCGGTACGGTAGGTGACCTGAAACAGATCCTGATCGGCGGGCGAAGCGCCGAACACGTCGTTGCCGAAGCGAATGCAGCTGCCGTTGTCGCCGATGACGCCGTATTGCGTCGGCTGACCGGTGTTCGAACTCGCCACGACCTGCCAGCCGACCGGATCGACCGTGAAATCGGTGTCAGTCGCAAGGGACTCCAGCAAGCTGGTGGCGAAACTCCAGGTCGCCGCCGCCGGCAAGGTTTGCTGCAGAACAATCTCGGGGGACGGCGGCTGGGTCGGGTCGGTATTGGCAAGCCACCCAAGAAGCGCCTGTCCGAGCGGATAGTGGAAGACGTAGTTGGGTTCGCTATCGCTACCGTTAGGACCCCTGCGGGCAATCGCCAGCGTGGCGTCGGGAGCGGACGTGGGTCGAGCGCCGAGGGCGAAGGTTTCGGTGAATCGCTGCCCCTGTGTTGCGGGCGCCAAGTTGCCGCCGATGACGGTTCTGGTGAGGTCGCGCGCGCGGCTCAGCGCTTCGCTCGAGCCCCAAACCAGATGAGTGACAGGCGTAGGGGAACCGTTTGTCACGAAGATAGGATCGACAGTCTCGTGTCCGGCCGCGGTCAGGTGCACGATCTGGCGCACACTCTCCCCGGGCAGGTCGGTCTGGATGAGCAGCGCCTGGCCCGATGTAAATCCGAAGCCGTGTCCCTGCACCCATAGATCCGTCGCTCCGGCGGGCCAGCATTGTTCGTTGTCATCGAACCAATATGGCTGGATCGCATGGTTCCAGAGATCGGACACCGGATAGTTCGTCGGATCCGCAAGCCCCTTGCCAATCTCAAACGGAACCTGAGAGCCATCGGGGGCCAGCGCAAAAATACGCGTCCCCGCAGCTATGGTCCCCTTCGCCGCAACATTGCATTGCAAGAGAGTGGTCGCGCTCGTCGCCGGCCGCGGCTCATAGTCCACCAGCCGCGCCAGGCTGACCAGGGACCGCCGCTGCGTCGCCGTGGATAGAGTCGCCTCGGCCGCCACCCGATCCTGCAGATAGCTCAATTCGTCGCCTACAGCCGACAACACTTCGGATATCATCACTCCGAAATCGGCTTCCGATCGTTCGACCCAATTCGGGTACCGCAACGAAGAGTACGCCAACAGCGCCTGCTGGAAACTTTGAAAGTCCCTCGACAGATAATCGATCGGCGGAACTTCCACCGTCGGCGGCGGGCAAGCCGCTGCCGGCGGCGCGCAATCGAAGTCGCTTGGGCAGGTCGCCTTGAATGAAAAGACGGTGGTGTCCAGAATCAAATCGAGCTTCGGCGCGGTAATGGTGAGCGTGTAGTTCGAGAAGTCGCCGTCCGCCAGCGCAGTCAGCGTCAACAGCGGCCTTCCCTCAGTATCCGTCGACCAGTCCGCTGCGGTGATCGGTTCCAGCGCGACCGTGGGCGCGCTGTCGCCGCCGGTGATCGCCGCTGTCGTCAAGGGATCTTCGATCGAGACGGCGTTGAGAAAATGAACGACCAGCGTCCGAGGCGGGAGGACCTCAACAAAATCGATACCATTGTAAGTCGTCGAGGCCACAACCGCGAGAATGCGATCTTTGGGTTCGGTCATTTCAGACCACCTGAACCGTGGTTTGGCGCACGGATTGCGTCTCAATCAGCACATAGGAGATAGTGACGTTGACGACGCCGTCGGGGATGCCCGGCGTGCTCGCTGGCGTTTGCACGCTGACGGTCTGCACAGTGATCTGATTGCTGAGCGACGCGGTCAGCGACTGCGTGATGATCAGGGTCGCGCTGGCCTGTAGCTGCGCGCTCACAGGCGCAAACAACAGGCGTCGCAAACCGGCCCCGAATGTCGGCAGGCATACGCGCTCGCCCGGATCTGTGAGCAATATCTGCCGGATCATTTGGTCGACGTGATCCTCGTAGGATGCTTGCGTCGCTTGGCCGGAAGCTGCATCGATATGAAACGGGAACGCAAAATCGGCCCGCGTCCGAACCGGGACGTTGCTCATAGCCCGCTCACCGACGCTTGCGTCGCCGCGATCAGCACAGTCCCTTGCGGGGTTTGATCGCCGGCCAAACAGAGCCCGACACTTGCTTGGTTGAGTGCGAGGTCGCCCTGGTGCCTCACGCGCGTCGCGGTTTGCACCCAATTCACGCTGACGCACGGATGCGGACCCGTAGCGACAGTCGAGAAGATGCAGCCGACGATCGTGAATGTGTCTGAACCGCGCAGCACCGGCGCGCCCGCAATGGCGCGTGTAGCCCCGGGAGTGGCGACCACCGTGCCGCCGTGGAGGCACATCATGGTGCTGGCGGAGGTAAGCAGGAGCGGCATCACGTCACCTCCAGGGCGCCGTTGTTGACAGAGACGCCGGAAGCGCCGATCGCGACTGTTCCGGAGCCGGCGGTGGCGGTGACGCCTGAACTATCCATCACCACGCTGTGCTGCCTCGAGTCCTGCAGGGTGACGCTCCCGGCGTTGTTGTCGAACGCCAAGCTGCCGACGGCGGTGATGATGGTTTTGAGCGTGGTTGCGGCGGCGGAGGGAATGTCGCCACTGTTCCAATAGCAACCAGTCCAGATCGGAAACGAGACGTCGCCGCCCTCGAATTCGATCCACACCCCGCTGCCAACGTCGGGCAACATTAAGAATCCGACTTGCGGCCCGGCGTACGGCACACATGGCGAGGCCCAGCCGCTGGACACTCCGCCCAGCACTGCCGGCACGCTCGCTTTGACCCGCATGGTGGAAGCGTCGACGTCGACCACAACGCCGCGGTACTTCCCGAAATAGCGACTCCTCACGTGGTCAAGCAGATCCTGGACCAGGCCGACGGTCATGGGGCTAGCCTCCCGTAGGCAGCTGTGGGGGAGGAGACCCAAGAGCATTGCGCACCAGCACGAATTTCATTTCGTGTTTTTCGGTGGTGATCCGGTGGCGCACGCTCCACACAAGATAGTTGCCGGAATGGATCGCGCCGGCTGCTTCAAGCGCGACGATCGCGCCAACGCGCAGGATCGAACCGAGGAGGCTGGCGTCTGTTGCGCCTTCGCAGCGTACGAACCAGCCCGCCTCGCGCAGAACCGACTTGGCGCGCTGGGTCACGGTTTCTGAGTCCGCCCCCGTGGTGGTGAGGAGGGCGGTGACGGGACTGCCGGTGACAGTGACGAGATCACGGTCACTCATGGTGGGCAGCCCCCCGTCGGTGAAGTTGCCCCCGGCGCCGGCGGCGTCGCCATCCGCGTCGGTGAACAGAGCCTGGAACGCGTTCACTGCGTCGGGGCGCATCGTGTCGTAGGAAATATCCAGCGCCGAGACGTTAGCCGCCGCAGCATCGTTGAGAGTCAGGGTGATCGCCGGATCGGCGGACAGGTTCGGCGCCGCGAAAAAGCCGGTTCGTTGGCCTGGCGTATCCGTGCAGAAGACCCGGAACAGCTTGCCGGCCCGGCGCGCAAGCGACCGCAGGAACTGTGCGTCGGAAGCCCTCTGCATCAGGGTCGCGCCGTCTTCGGTATGGGCCGGGCTGTCGTCATCGAGGTTGCTGGGGTCGGGCGTGAAACCATAGGCGCCGAATATGCTGTTAGCGGCGGCGCCATCGGTCACGTCGACCCATTCCTTGGCTTGCTCGGTCGTGTTCATGAGCCAAGAAGCGTCTTGTCCCCAGATCCTGATTGTGCTGTTCGACGTGCCGGTGTCGAGGTGGATGTGTTGCGCGAGCACGTAGCCGTCGATCAGGCAGTGCGTGACGCCATCGGCGGCTTGCGCGGTAATGGCGATGTTCGACAGTGGCGCGAGCCTGGGATCCGACACGGTGTCGTAGTCGCCGGTCGAGGTCAGTGTGACCGGCAGGGTGATCGAAAACGCGCCAGGAAGCTCAGCGTTCTCCTCCACTTCGAGCTCCACGATGTCGGCGTCGAAGTCGTTGGCGGCGTCGCCGCCGATCACGATATCGAAGAGACTGCTCATCCGGTGTTTGCACTGGTCGGGACGCCAATCAGGTCGCTAGCGGCGAGCGCGTCGGGCGCCGGCGCGTTGTTGGAATCGCAGATCCGCCAGAAGAAGGTGGGCTCGTTCAGGTAACGAGCGGCGAGGAGATCGAGCCGGTCGCCGGCCACGCGCCGGTGGTAGCCTGCGAGAGCGAGTGGGTTGGGCAGTGCGCAGCGCGTCGCGGTGACCACACTGCCGTCCGGCCTCTTCACGACATGAGTGGCGAGTCCGTAGTAGCGACTATTCGGGGCGAACATCACTCAATTCCTTGTAGGCAAGCTGTGCTCCGCTTGTTCGTTTTGCGGAGAGAGCAAAAAACGGAGTCTTTTCCTCCCAGAACTGCTGAACGAGCTTCATACCGGCAGCATGCCAATGATCGACGAACCTGCGTTCTCCTGATTGACGATCGCCTCTGCGCCACGCAGGGCTTGCGAATAGCTGTAGGCAATGTAGGCGAGAGTCCCGAGCGGACCCGTGAGAAATTTGAGTTCATCCTGAGTGAGCACGCGCAGAGTGGTCTGCGCCTCGACGTGCGTTGGATTAAGGAGCGTGGCGTCGTAGAGCTTCTCGGTGATCGAGAGAGCGGTCACCCGCACCGGCACGATCCTGTTAGGTCCGAACACAAACAACACCATCGGCAATAGCGCCGATGGCACCTGTTGCTTTGGTTGTGGCGAACGTCCGCCGATGAAGCCCAGCGTCGCCGTAACGGCCCCGACCAGTCCACCAGAGGACGGTGCGACGGGGAATAGAAGCATCTCAAGCGCGGCCAGCCGCGCATAGACGCCTGTCGCCTTGGCGATCCCAGCGCTTGCAGGGTTTCCATCGGCTATATCGTCGTTGGAATCCATCGCCAATGTGAAGGAGAAGGTCTCCTGCGGCTGGCCAGTGACAGCGAGCGGGTTCCCTGGGTGACCTGGCGTGCCGGGGTTGGCGGTTGCCGGCGTCCAGCTATGCGTCATGGTCTCCGGGTTGTACTGGAAAACGATAACCTTCGGGACAGGCAGGGGAAACGATTGCGTGAACTGGACCAGCCCACCCTTCAGGCAAAAGCCGGACATCAGACCAGCCTTTCCATTAACGCCGCAATGACTTGGGCCGCGAGGTCCGCTGGCCCCGCGACGCTTGGTCCGAGGGTGATCTCGATCCGTGCGTGCTCGCCAGAGAGGCCGCGCCCGGCCAGCCCCTCGCCAATGGCGAATGCGAGTGAGCGCGCCTGCGCGGCGTCCAAGCCGGGAATGTCGAGAGTCAGCCTGTCGATACTCACGTGAAGCGACTCTTTGCGCAGCCTCGAGCTCATTCGCCCGCCTCCCGCAATGGCCCAGCGACTGGCATCCGCAGTCGCTGTCCCTGCTTGGCCATCTCGCGTTGGGCGGCTGCGAGAATATGATGCATGGAAATTCGATGGCCCTCGGCGCGCGCGAGAAACGCCGCGCTTAGGGCGGCGCCTTTGATTTCGGCGCCGGTCATGATGAGACGGTCAGAAAGATAGCCAAAGTCGATCTCGCCGCGGATCGTCTCCCCGTTCGGCGCGTCGGGCGGCAACGCGCGTTGCCACAAGGCGAGGCGTTCCGAGGGGCGTGGCGGCAGAAATTCAATGACGAAGCGCAGCCTGCGCACGAAAGCCGGATCGAGATCCTGGCGACGATTTGTCGCGAGCACTGCGATGCCATCAAAAGACTCGATCCGTTGCAGGAGATAGTCGATTTCGATGTTAGCGAAGCGGTCGTGGGCATCCCTCACCTGAGTGCGATTTCCGAATAATGCATCGGCCTCGTCGAAGAACAGGAGAGCTCCACTGTCCTCGCAGGCGTCAAACACCTCACGCAGCTTCTTCTCTGTCTCGCCGATGTATTTGTTCACCACCCCGGCCAAATCGACTCGAAGCAGTTCAAGCCCGAGGCTCTTTGCCATCACCTGCGCGGCCATGGTCTTGCCTGTGCCGGATGGACCGCCGAAGAGCGCCGCGATGCCATGGCCCAGGTGGGTCAACCGCGCAAAACCCCATTCCTCGTAAACCGCCCATCGAAGCCGAACTTGGTCCTCAAATGCTCGCAAATGCGCCGTCACGTCGGCGGGCAGCACGAGATCGTCCCACTCGTAGGGTGTAGGCAGGGTGGTGAGAAGCGCCTGATCATGGCGACGCCTGTGCTGCTTCAACGCCGCTGCAACCTTTCCACCCGTCAGTTTCGCCACACGGACAATTTCAGAAGGGGTCAGTCGCTGCGTTATCAGCGCATTGGGCGGCGGTTCACCAGTCACACGACGCCAGAGATCCAGCCTCGCAACAATCGGGAGCGGCGCAAGCGCAATCGGAATCGCTTCGCCGGTCGGGTGGCGCACTCCCCGCAGGAAATGCACATTGAGCTTCCGCGCCCGAGTCCATTCCGATTTCGGTACGGTCCCTGCGTTGCCGAAATAGGCGAGGGCGCCGGTCATCTTTGCCTGGCGCAGCGTCCGGGTCAGCGCCTGTGTGGACGAGAAGCCCGCCTCTGCCAAAGCCTCCAAATCCACCGCAACCAAGGGCGCCCCAACCGAGGCGCCGTATCGAGCCGCCAACGTTCGCTTTCCGATCCCCGGCGGACCGACAAGCTCACCGTCGCGTGGATCTGCGAGCGCTGTCAGCGCCGCAAGCGCATCCGGATGGAGACACCGAAGATCTTCAGTCTCTGCGGGCTCCATGCAGACGGCCGCATCGGCGATAGCGCAATCCCGCCAAACCCAGCTGAACACTGCGCGCACGACCGCGGCGTCCGCTTGCCATGGCGTTGTTAGGCGTTCAGGCGCTGCATTTTGGAACGGCGACGCCAGCAGCCAGCGCAACAGGTTCTGGCCAACGAAGGGTGAAGGCTCCCGCCCGGCTAAACGCGCCGCAATCCAAGGCGTCGGCTGGGTCAGCCGGCTGTCATCGTGCAAATAGGCAATCACACGACCCAGCCCCGGGTCTATTTCGACCGAAAGCAGCAGCGCCAACAGCTCAGCTTCATCAGGCGTGAGGTTGAAAACCTGACGGATCATCGTCCAACCCGGATCGCCGTCTAGCTCGGTCGCCGCGTTGGCGGCCCGCTCCGATAACTCCGCCCCGTTCTCCGCGTGGAACGCGGCTTCGGTGTCGCGCATCGCATCCGGCGCAAGCAGCCGCGCGACTTCGCCGCTTCCGATCGCCAGACCCTGATCCGGGCTGGTCCGCCCGGTTTGCCACATATGATCCATCCACCGCGCGAGGCGCTCGGCGCGCAGGCGCGTGAGGGCTAGAAGTTGCCGCGCGGTCGGGCTCGGCGCCGGGATGCCGCAAATGGGGGCATCTAGGGAAGCGCGACTCACTGCGTCACCACCCAGCCGCTGCTGGCGGCGAAGCCGTTGACCGCCAACAATATTGGATAGGTGCCCGGCGTAGAACTCGGCGGTTTGAAGGTGATGCCTGTCCCTGTCGCGTTGACGTTGAATTCGCCGGCGGCGGGTGTGGCTGCGGAGCTGTAGTTCAGCGGCACCGAGCCAAATTTAAGCGTGGTCGCAGTGCTGGGAAGAAACCCGGCTCCTGTGATTGCATAGAGGCCGGTCCCATTCGGCGTCAGCACCGGCGGGTCGGTCACGCCGTCGACGCGCGGCGCGACAACGAGAGGGATCGCGTTTGAGCGAACGCTTCCGACGCCAACCGTTAGATAGTAGAGTCCCGGCGTTGGCGTTGCGCCGGGCGGTGGCGGCAGCGAGGTAACAGGATCAGCGTAACCGGCGGGCAATGCCAGATCGAGCTCACCAGGTTCGGTACTCTGCCTCCAGGGGTTAGTCACATTCCACTCGGCAGCCGTCCCTGGAACGCTCAGAAACACCTCCGCAGCCGAGGCTAGATCGAGCCCGTTGCCGGCGATCGAGAGCGTGCTGCCGCCGACTGCGATCAGCGGGCCAGCCGCGCTGGTGACCTGGCTCGGATCGGCCGAGGGAAGAATCGGAGGGAACTGCAGGCTTGCGCCGGCAGCGAGTAGCGGCATCGTCGCCGGTGTCGGATCGGGGGAGACGGCGAGATTGGCGACGGAAGGCGGCAAAGCGGAGGGCTGCATCGGCGAGGCCGGCGCAATGAACACCACGGATGCCCGTATCAGCGCCGAGAGTCGGATCGGCACTATGAAGGCTTGCCACAATCGACTCATCTCCTCGATTGTGTCGGCCTCGATTGACACCGAGAATTCGCAGCCCGACGCTAAAGGAGACAATGGGTCGTCCGTCTGAATTGTCTTCTTGGTCATAATCGGATTGCTGTGAATCGCCTGGAGTGCGATCGACATGGCGCGCTGCTCCAGCACGAAGTCTTTCTCGCAATAGGCGGTCAGCAGATAGGATAGACTGAGACTCAACGGCTGCGCGCTGTTGAGCTGCGGCCGCGATCCGCTGACCGGCGCGTTGCGCCAGTACGGATCGCGGCCGATATGAAGCATATAGAGCGTGAGAGAGCATTGGCTGACGGTGCGTGCTGTCTCGGGGCTGTCGCAACTGGTTGTAATGTTCCCCGCCGCCAGGCTTGAATTTTGAATTGCCGTGTCCAACAGCGCTTTGAGTAC
>DASYBP010000420.1:0-3497 GCA_036500715.1 Rhodopila sp. | reverse complement strand
CCGAAGATCGAGGGGCGCCGCGGCGATCTTGCCACGTCAACCAACAGGACGTTGAGGCCCGCAGGATTGCCGCAGCAGGTACAGCTTCTTCCGCCTAAAGCAAGTCCAAGGCCACCTTCCGTTTTGGCGGACGATGCGCCGCATCGATTTCCGCGCAGTCCTCCGCCGTCAACGTGATCGCGCCCGCGGCGGCATTTTCCCGCACATGCGCCATGTCCGCCGCCTTCGGGATCGAGATGACAGTGCCGCTTCGCAAGCCCCAGGCGATCGCCACCTGCGCCGGCGTCGCGCCATGCCGCGTGGCAACCGCCTGCAGCGCGCGGGATCCCAGCAGCCGGCGAACATGGTGCCCCAACGGCGAGTAGGCCATCAGCGGAACCTTGTGCTCCAAACACCAGGGAATCAGGTCAAACTCGATCCCGCGGCTGTCCGGATGATACAGCACCTGATTGGCCGCGCATCCCGCTCCCGCCGGCAACCCGAACAGCTCGTTCATATCGCCGGCGTCAAAATTCGATACGCCCCAGTAGCGTATCTTTCCCTCCGCCCGCAACGCCTCGAACGCCGTCACCGTTTCCGCCAGCGGATGACCGCCGCGCCAGTGCAGCAAATAGAGATCGATCCGGTCAGTCTTCAGCCGCTTCAGGCTCCGCTCGCAGGCCGCCGGCACCCCGGCCCGCGATGCGTTCTGCGGCAGCACCTTGCTGACGATGAAGACCTTGTCGCGAATACCCGCAACCGCCTCGGCCACGACCTGTTCGGCGCCGCCACTGGCGTACATTTCTGCCGTATCGATCAGCGTCATCCCCAGATCAACCCCGAGCCGCAGCGCCGCCGCCTCCTTCGCCGCGTCGGCACCCCGTTCACCCATATACCAGGTGCCCTGCCCAAGGGCCGAAACGCTCTCTCCGCCAGGCAATGCAACTGTTCGCATCAGTTCGCCAATCTCTCTGCAACCCGCATGACACGCAGAAAATTACCGCCCCACAGTTTTTCAAGGGCGTCCCGGTCATAGCCGCGCCGCATCAGCTCGATCGTGATGTTCGGGCTCTGGCCGGCGTCCTGCCAGTCGGAAAACCCGCCCCCGCCATCGAAATCGGAGGAAATTCCGACATGATCGATGCCGATCCGCCGCACCGCGTAATCAATATGATCGGCGAAGTCGGCGACCGTCACTTCCTCCGGCTTGGCATTCGGCTTCAGGAACGCGGAAACCGCGGTGATCTGAATCACCCCCCGCACGTCGCGGATGACGTCCAACTGCCAGTCCGTCATGTTACGAGAATGATCGCATAGCGCACTGACACAGGAATGGGTCGACACGATCGGCGCTCGCGACGCCTCCGCCGCCTGCACCATCGAGTCGCGAGAGGTGTGCGCGACATCGACCAGCATACCGACCTTGTTCATCGCTGCCACCGCCGCCCGCCCAAGCGGCGAAAGCCCCCCATGCTCGGTCTCCCTGTCCCCCAGGTCGCGCCTTGGGTTGCAGGAATCAGCCAGCGCGTTATGGCCATTGTGGGTTATCGTCATGTAGATCGCGCCGCGGCGGCGGAACTCGGCGATGCGGCTCAGGTCGGTGCCGATTGCGAAGCCGTTCTCGACGCATGGCACGATCGCCAGCACCCCGTCCCGCTTCGCCGCCACGATCGCGTCGGACCGGCTGGCGACACGCAAGGGGATCGGCGACGGAGTATGCTGCATCCGGCTGATCTGGCCCAGCATGGCAACGGCGCGCGCGTGAGCGGCATCTTCGCTCGTCGGCGTGCGGCTGGTCTGCGGCACATAGGCCACGAAACACGCCGCACTGAGCCCGCCGCGCAGCATCTTTGGCAGATCGACCCGCCTGGCGCCATCCTGGAACGGGTCGGGACCCGTCGGCCAGGGAATGTCGATGTGGGTATCCAGCGTCACGAGGGTGCGGTGAATCGAGAGCGCGTCTGGCTGAATGGCATCGTTCATATCCGCACGCTTACAGATATCCCTTCCGCGCGAAAGAGCTTTTCGGGATTACAAGATGAGCCCGGTCCCCGTCATCCCTCTGCGTGGACCCCCTCGCCGCGCAACTGGATGGAGCCAAGTGTCGGATCGCGGTGAAGCGTGAGTCGCGCAGCGATCACGATTCCCGCGTGAATCGGCCACTTCAAACAAGGTACGACGTATCGCGCTTCTCTGCTGCGCGATACTCAGCAGGCCAAGGTCGGCCCGGATCGATTAAGTAACCAGTCTCCCGACGCCAACCTTGGCCCATCCGAGTATCACTCTGCCGCCGCCTGGGTCGGGACCTGCGCCAGCAGAGCCTTCGCGTCCTTCGCCACCCGCGTGCCGTCGAAGAAGTTCGGGTTCTGCGTACCCCACAACCGCACCGAATTGCCGAAGACGAAATCGTGGAAATCGTCCTTGGTGATGAACCCGTCCTCGACGAGTTCATAGGCTTCCGCCAGCGGGTCGCGCATGTCGATCACGTCGAAATGCCCGATGTCGGAGCTGTAGATCGCATTCAGCCTGGCACCAAACGGATTGGTCTTGCCGAATGCGACCGCGTTCATACGGTCATCAGCTTCGCAGCCAAAATAGAACGGGGTCGAGAACAGATCGCACCAGTCTTCCTTACGGGTGATCTTGCATTTCGCGAAATCATCCAGCTCTTCCAGCCCGCCAGTGGCCAGCAGTTCCGGGTCGGGCGTGCCGTCACGCTCCCTCAACGCGGCGAGGGTGTCGGTATACCCATACTTCTCGACCAGACCCATCAGCAGTTGCTTGTCCAGCTTCTCCGGCCTCATGTTCTCCAGCGCTCTGATATTGCGGCGTTCCCAGTGCTCGATCAGGTCACCGAACAACTGCGCCGCCCAGCCCACGCCACCTTCCAGGAAGGCCCACCGCAGTTCAGGGAAGCGCCGCGTGATGCCGCCGAGGAAGATGCCCTTGCAGGCGGCATGGCCGGCATCCGCGAAGTGACCGATATGGTTATAGGTGAAGTTGGTCGGCGAGTTCCGCAGCGCCTGGTTGCTTCCCGGGCTGTGGAATGTCGGCGCGATCTTCACCTGGCGGCATTTGGCCCAGACCGGGTCATAGTCGTACAGGCTGTCGATGCCGAATACTTCATACCAGACGGCCAAACGGTCCGCGTCAGGGTCGGACTTTACCGACGTGACCGGGCGGGGGAATGCGCTGCCGAACATCCCCACCTTCGACCCAAGCTGCTTCGTCGCAAATTCTAGTTCGGCGATCGCTTCTTCCGGATGATGCATTGGAATGATTGCGGCCGGCGTCATCCGATCCGACAGCTTCTCAAAGTAGTCCGCCGATACGACATTATAGGCGTGGATCACCGCCCGCCGCGTCTCGTCGTCCCTGATCCTCGGCAACCGCAGCCCGGCGGTTGGATAGACGATCGCGAAGTCGCAGCCGAATTCATCCATCCGATCGTAGAACAGCCGGGGCATCATCGCGGTGGCGCGGTCCAGGGTGTTCCCGGTCTGGCGCGTCCAAAATCC
>DASYBP010000419.1:0-3613 GCA_036500715.1 Rhodopila sp. | reverse complement strand
CCAGAACGCCATGGGCGCCTTCCAGGAGGAGCGGCAGGTCCTGATCGCCTCCCCATTCTGCAAGTTCGCCCATGCGGTCGAGCACGTCCACCGCATCCCCTTCTACGTCGAAATGGCCGTCCGCCACGCGATCTACGGCCGTCCCGGCGCCACCTACCTCGACATGCCCGACGACATCATCCAGGGCGAGGTCGAGGAGGAAAAAGTCCGACCGGCGGCGACCGTCGCCGCACCACCACGGATGCAGGCGGTGGAGCAGGACATCGAAAACGCCCTCAACGCCCTGGAATCCGCCGAACGCCCCCTGGTGATCGTCGGCAAGGGCATGGCCTGGTCACGTGCCGAGCACGAAGTGCGCGCCTTCATCGAACGTACCCAGGTGCCGTTCCTCGCCTCGCCTATGGGCAAGGGCGTCATGGATGACAGCCATCCCCTGTCGGTCGGCGCGGCCCGCAGCCACGTGCTGCAGGAGGCCGACGTCATCGTCCTCCTCGGAGCACGCCTCAACTGGATCATGCACTACGGCTTGCCGCCCCGCTTCAACAAGAATGTTCGCATTGTCCAGCTCGACATTTCACCCGAGGCGATCAGCCAGAACGTGCCCGCCGAGGTCGGTCTGGTGGGCGACGGCCGCGCCATCGTGGGCCAGCTCAACAAGGCCCTCGCAGGTCGCCAGTGGTTCCACCCCAGGGACACACCCTGGCGCGCCGCCATCACCGAAAAATCCGCGGCGAACGCGAAACAGATTCAGCCCATGATCGACGACAATTCGACACCCACGAACTATTACCGGGCGCTCAAGGACATCAGCGCCTGGGTGCCGAAAAACGCGGTCATCATCGGCGAGGGCGCCAACACGATGGATATCGGCCGCACCCAGCTGCCGAACGCCGCACCGCGTCTGCGTCTTGACGCCGGTAGCTACGGCACGATGGGTATCGGCATGGGCTTCGCCATCGCCGCCGCCGTTGTCCATCCGGACCGGCCAATCGTTTCGGTCTCCGGAGACTCGGCGATCGGCTTCTCTGGCATGGAAATGGAAACCGCCTGCCGTTACAACCTGCCAGTGAAGATCGTCGTCCTGAACAACGGCGGCATCGGCAGCGGTATCGAGGCCTTCCCCGACGATCGCTCGCAACTTCCGCCGCGGGCGCTGACCATCGGCGCCCGCTACGACAAGATGATGGAGGCATTTGGCGGCCGCGGCTGGTATATCGAGGATCCCGCCCAACTGCGCGGCGCGCTGGACGAGGCCATGGCCTTCCCCGGCCCGGCGCTGGTGAATGTCCGGCTGCACCATGCGGCCGGCCGCAAGCCGCAGCAGTTCGGCTGGCTGACCGCGTAGAGCGGCCGATGATCCGCCGGCTGGTGCTTGCCGCCTTGACGATCGTTCCCGCGCTCGTCCAGCCAGCCCGCGCGGAAACCATGCTGCACCTCGCGGAAACCGCAACGGTCATGGCGCCCCCGGACGAACTGGCCGCCACCCTGCGCGCCGAGGCCGCCGGCACGTGCGCCAGCGACGCGCAGGCTCGGGTGAACGCCGCAATGCAGGAGGCGCTGGCGCTGGCCCGGAAGGTCGACAGCCTCACCGTCTCCACCGGCGGTTACGGTGTCTGGCGCACCGCCGAACGCTGGCAGGTCAGCCAGGCGCTGAACCTTAGTTCACACGACGGTCCGGCACTGCTGAGCCTTGTCGGCGTCCTGCAGCAACACGGCCTGGTCGTCAGCGGCCTCGGCTGGCGCCTTTCGCGCTCGGCCGAGAAACAGGCGCGCCAGGAGGCAACGAAACAGGCCCTTGCCGCCCTTCATGGCCGGGTCGACGAGGCCGCTGCCCTCCTTGGCCTGCGCTTCGACCAGTTCAAGCAGGTGCGTCTTGACACTGCCGCCCAGCAGCCGATGTTCCGCAGCATGGCCGCGCCAATGGCCGCGAACTCGGGATCGGCTCCGCCACCATCCGTCGTCCCGGAGGACGTGCCGGTCAGCGCGACGGCCGAGGCCGACGCCGTATTACTGCCGCGGTAGTTTCTTCATCTGTTCTTGGCCCCGCGCGACTGCCACGCTACAATCCCTGCGTGGTTCACACCCCGAAGCAGGAGGCAACGATGGCCGTATCGCCCATCCCGCCCGGCTACCACACTGTCACGCCTTACCTGATTATCGACGGCGCCGCTGGCGCCATCGCGTGGTACGCGCAAGCCTTCAACGCCCGCGAGGTGATGCGCCTGTCCGCGCCCGGTGGCAGAATTGGCCACGCCGAAATCGAAATCGGTGACAGCCGCGTCATGCTCGCCGACGAAAGCCCCACTGTGAACGCCAACGCCCCCGGCGCCTTCGGCGGCTCACCCATTAGCCCGCACCTCTTCGTCCCCGAGGTCGATGCAACGATGACCCAAGCCGCCGCGGCCGGCGCAACGATCAAAGCCCCGGCAGAAGACAAATTCTACGGCGAGCGTATGGGCACGCTGGTCGATCCGTTCGGCCACACGTGGCACATCTCCACACATATCGAGGACGTGTCCGTCCAAGAGATCGAGCGCCGCATGGCCGCGATCTCCGCCGCCGGCCCCTCCTCTTGATCGACCGTCTTCGTAGCCGCTGAGCGCGCGAAAACGCAGGCCCCGCGCAGCTTTACCCACGCCCAAGCCGAAGCATCACGGCAGGGACGAGCGGTTCGGAGCGCTGATTGACAATCCCATAACCATCGAGCTATGGTTTGGGAATGCTAGCCGGGACCGACTCGATCTTCAAAACCCTCGGCGATCCGACACGGCGCGCGATCTTTGAAAAGCTGAGCCGTGAAGGTGAGCAAACCGTCCACGCATTGACCGATTTCGCTGGCGTCTCGCAACCGGCGGTGTCGAAGCATTTGGGAGCACTCAAGCTCGTCGGCCTTGTGCGCGACCGACGCCAAGGGCGGGAGACGCACTACAGCGCCGAACCGGAAGGGCTCGTTCCCCTGATCAACTGGTTGGGTCATTACGGTGCCTTTTGGAACGACCGTTTTGAACGCCTCGAAGACTTGCTCAAAAGGATGGACCAATGACGACTACGCGCTCGGTTGTGATCGAAAAAGAACTGCCTCACCCGCCAGAAAAAGTCTGGCGCGCTCTCACGCAAGGCCCGCTGATAAAGGAGTGGTTGATGGACAACAACCTCCAGCCGGTCGTCGGCCAGAGGTTCAATTTCCGCTCCACACCCATGCCCAATTGGAACGGCGTAATCGATTGCGAAGTCCTGGTCGTCGAACCCGACAAAACTCTCTCCTATAGCTGGAACTCTTTGGGGTTGGAGAGCGTCGTCGTTTGGACGCTGGTCGCGACAAGCGGAGGAACGCTCGTGCGCATGGAGCAGTCGGGCTTCCGTCCCGATCAAGAGGCCTACTATCAGGGCGCGAACTACGCTTGGCAGAACTTCATCGGTGGCCTGGAACGAGTTGTCGCCGAGCTGCAATAACGTCGGCGCCGGAAGCAGGGGCTGGCACTGCGAATTCCACTCGCTACGACAAAACGGCACGGAACTTTGTGCGCGCCAAGGCGATTTGCGGTCCAGAGCCATGGCGTCCCCTCCAGCCAGCCCCAAAGGGAAAACTTGCAGTTGTGACACGGTTGCGTTA
>DASYBP010000418.1:0-6119 GCA_036500715.1 Rhodopila sp. | reverse complement strand
CCGATTTTGGGCGCGGGGCTAACGCACCAGGGCGGCGGCTATGCGTTCGCGCGTCAGCGGCATCTCGCGGATGCGAACGCCGAGTGCGTGGGCAACCGCATTGCCGATCGCTGCCGCGGTGGGACCGAAGGTGCATTCGCCCATGCCAAGGCTGGGCTGGTCGGGATTTTGCAGGACGATTGCCTCGATTTCCGGTACCTCGGAGAAAGTCATGATGGGATACTGCTGCCAGTTCAAGGAAGTGATTCCATCGGCGTCGAGGGTGACCTGCTCCTTCAGGGTCATGCTGGCGGCGTGCACGATACCGCCCTCCAACTGATTGCGCGCGCCGTCGGGATTGATCACCAGCCCCGCGTCGGCGGCGCACCAGATACGCCGCAATGTCACGTCGCGGTCGACCTCGAGCTCGACCGCAACGCAGGCATAGGCCGCCTTGTTCTTGTAACGGCTCCAGGCCAGACCGAGGCCTCGACCGGTGCCGGCGGGTCCGCGCGCGCTCCAGCCGCACCGATCGGCAACGTTCTCGATCAGGTATCGGGCGCGGAGATCAGACAGGAGCGATAGCCGATAGGCGACCGGGTCGATGCCGGCGCGGTCGGCCAGTTCGTCCATGAAGCATTCCAGGGCGAAGACATTCGGCAGTGCTCCCAGCCCGCGCAAGGAGGAGGTCCGCACGGGCGTGGTCAGCGCCAGGTGGTGGATCACCCGCCTGGCGGGGAAGTCGTACAGCGGGAAGGCGTTCCGCGTGCCGCCGCCGCCATTCGCCTCGGTCGGGTCGTTCGGTTTCGCAGGCGGTGGCGGGTCGGGCAGCGCTTCGTGGGCGAGCATCGTGCCGCCGAAGACGGGGCGTTGGACGTGGGAGCCGGCCCAGACCTCCGCGGTCCAGTCGATCGGGCGGCCGGTATCGTCCAAAACCGCCTGGATACGGGTCATGTGGGCGGTGCTGACCGGTTCGAAGGCAAATTCTTCCTCGCGCCGCCACTGCACGCGGATGCAGTGAGCGGGGACCTGCAACGCAATGATCGCGGCGTCCAGGGCCGCGTCGTCGGCGCCGTTGTGGCCATAGCAGCCGGCGCCGTGGGCGTGCCGGACAGTGACCTGATCACGCGATAGCCCGAGGATGTCGGCCAGGCTGTTGCGCAGCGGGTAAACCGCCTGGGTATGCGACCAAACCGACAGGTGCGAGTCGCGGTATTCCGCGAGCGCGCAGGATGGCGCCAGGGCCGCATGGGCGACAAAGGGGCGGCTGTAGCTTTCACTCACGACCGTGCCGGGTGGCGATGGTCCGGGATCGCCGATGTGGCGGTCGTCAGACGGTTGGTTACGAAACCAGGCGGCTTCCTGCTGATCGGGCGTGAGATTTCGCGCGCCGTCCCAGGTCGCGTGGGTCGGCGCGGCGACGGCGGCGCGATGGACGGCGGTTTCGTCCTCGCCGACGAATGCCACGAAGTCGCCGACGCGCACGATGCGGATGGGCAGGCGGGCGGCTTTGCGGATCTTGGCCTCGTCGAGCGCGGCGAGGCGGGCGCCGGGTGACGGCTGCCGCAGGATTCGGGCGTGCAGCATGTCAGGACGTATGATGTCCTGGATGAACGCGGCGCCGCTTACCTTGGGGATCAGGTCGCGCCGAGCGACCGGCTGACCGACGACCTTGTAGGAGGATGGGGATTTTGGGAGCGCGGTGCCGGCGATATCGCGGGAAAAATCCTCGGCGCTGGCGAAACTCCAGTAGTCGTGGCCGGTCGGCGCGCCGTCCTGAAGGAAGACGCCGTCCTCGACCGACAGATCTTCAAACGCGCAATTCAGGCGCTGGGCCAGACGGGTGAGGATGCGATGGCGGAGTTCGGCGCTGATCAGGCGGACGGAGCGACCGGAAACTTCGATCGACTGGCTGGAACTGGTCGAGCCTTCATCCGGCGCGTCGGCGGTGTCGCCGGCGAGGATATCGATGCGGTCGACCGCGACATCGAGTTCCTCGGCGGCGATCTGCGACAGCGCGGTAAGCACACCCTGGCCGATTTCGACCTTGCCGACGGCCAGCCTGACGGTGCGATCCGCCTGGAACCGCAGCCATTTCCCCAGGTGGCGGTTATTCAAGATGCTCAGGGGCAGGGCGTCGCTCATGCCGGCGCCACCATCTGGGCGGCTTTCTGAACCGCGGCGATGATGCGGGTGTGGGTGCCGCAGCGACAGAGGTGTTTGTCGAGCGCCGACACGATGTCGGAGCGGGACGGCCTTGGGTTGCGGTCGAGCAGCGCCTTCGTGCTGATGATGATGCCGGACAGACAGTAGCCACACTGGCCGGCCTGCTCCTCCAGGAAGGCACGCTGGATGTGATGAAGATTATCGGGCGAACCCAGGCCCTCAATCGTGGTGACGGACCGGCCGGCGGCCGAACCGGTGTCGCGCGAGCAGGCGTACTCTGGCTTGCCGTCGATCAGCACCATGCACGTGCCGCATTGCTCCAGGCCGCAGCCGTAGCGGGATCCTTTCAGATCGAGGTGGTTGCGCAGGACATCGAGGAGAGGGGTGTCCGGGTGCACGTCAATGGCGGCGGGTTGTCCGTTGACGACGAGATCGATGGTCATGGGCGCCCCTGATTTCTGCCGGCTCATCGTAACCATGAAATATATCGCGGCAACAGAAGAGGGTCGAACTGCCTAAGGCTGGATCGACTCGGCGGTCCACGGCAGATCCCAGAGGTCCTTGTTGCACAGTTTGTCGGCCAAGGCGGACGAGATCGCGTCGAACAAAGCCTCGCCCTTCTCGGGCGTTGCGGCGTGCGGGTTGCCGATCACGCCCGACGACGAGCGGCTGCCGATGCTGCGCCACAGGTAGACCCCGCCGCCGACGACATCGGACACATCGGGCGTAGTGTTGGATTTCGCCAGCGGGATGCGGTCCACCGCGACCAGATCGGGACGGACCGCCATCATCATCGCCGTCTCGGCCTCACAGGCGTGCTGCAACCCGCCTTGCGTTTCCAGGATCTTGGCGATCGCGACCGCCGCGGCGTACCAGTAGGTGAACTGTACGATCGGCACGCCCAGTTCTGGTGTCAGGGCGTCGGTGATTGTCCGCAACGCGTTCTCGTTGCCGCCATGCGCGTTCAGCAGCACGACGCGGCGGAAGCCGTGCCGGAGGACGGAGCGAACCACGCCCCCGATCATCGCGACGAAGGTGGGGTTGTCCAGCGTGATGGTCCCGCCGAAGCTCATGTGATGTTCTGACAGACCGGTCCAGATCACCGGCAGGACCAGCACCTGCTGCCCTTTGTTCTGTATCTTCTCGGCGGTCCGGGCGGCGACAGTCTCGCCCAGGATCGAGTCGACTTCGACCGGCAGGTGCGGTCCATGCTGTTCCAGCGAGGCGATCGGCAGGATAACGAGCGCATCGCGGCGCGCCTGTTCACGAAGCTCGTCGGCGCGCAGTTTTCGCCATTCAGTGTGCATCGGCCCCTCCTTTCGCCGTGCTGTCACAGATCATCTGGCACCGGGCATCTGGCACAGAGGATCTGGCGGCTTGGGGCCGCTCGGTTGGCAGCCGGTCTAATCCGTCAACAGCGGCATTTTGGCGCGGAACCGCCCGCGCAGGACATCCCAGCCGATAGACCGCACCTCCCCGACATTCAACGCGACGGCGCTGACGAGATAGAGGGCGCCGCCGAATGCGACCGCCGCGAACAAGCCGGACCAGTTCAGCGGGAAGCGGACCAGGGTCAGTCCCACGGCCATCGGCACGATCGCCAAGAAGCAGGTGATGACCTGTCTAACCGGCAGCCAGATCGGAAACAGCGACATGCCCAGGAACCAGCCGCCCACAACGGTGGCACCCTGGCAAAACAGCGCGGCCCAGGCGGCGCCCATCATGCCGTAACGCGGCACGACGAAGAGGTTCAGCGCGATGTTCAACACGGTCGCAGGCCCGTAAGTCCACAGCATCAGCAAGGGCTTGCCGGACAGATGGAACGCGTGGTCGATGAAATGCCCGCGCAGACCGCGCGCCAGGGCGGTAAAGCTCATGATCGGCAGGACCGCCGCCACCCCGGCTCGGAACTCAGGCCCCACGAGGGAGGCGGCGATGTAATCGGCTGTCAGGGCAAGGCCGGCGCAGGCGGGCAGCGTTACCGCGAGGAGCGCTATGCCGTTGCGGCCGGCCTGGCGGCGCGCAGCCTCCCGCCCCTGATTTTCCAGCACCTGCACGACCAGGGGGAAGGTGGCGGTCGAGATTGAGGAGCAGATCAGGGTTGTCGGGCGCTCCACCAGATTATAGGCGACGGCATAAATACCCAATACGCTGGCGCCGGCCAGTGATCCCAGCAAGAAGCGGTCGCCGTTCTGCAGGATGACCGCTGTCGCGGCGACGGCAACGAGCGGCCACGCGTATTCGACAAGCCGTATAAGTTCTGCGCTATCGAGGGCGCCGGCGGTCCCGCGAAACGGCGCCAGCAACAGCCGGACGTCGAGAACCGAGCAGACAACAGCGGCGGCCAGCAGACCGAGAATGATGGCCTCGGGGCCGTGCCCGACCACAAATAGCGCGACGATACCCAGCCCAAACCCTAGAACGGCATGCAGACACTCGATCGTGTTGTAGCGTCGCATCGCGTCGGCGGACCGGTTGACCGCCTGGTTCAGTTGAACGAGCGACCTGAAGAGCAGCAGGGGCAAGGATAGCCAGGCCGCGAGGCGATATTCCTCGGGCAGCGGGAGCAGCAGCCCGGCACCGACGCAGATGACGCCGATGCCGACGCACATGCTGTAGAAGACGAAATAGGCCTCCTTCAGCAGACCGTCCCGCCGACTATCCCGGACGGCGGCAGGGAAGAAGCGCATCACCGCGATCGGCAGGGCGTAAAACAGCGAGGTCTGCAGCACGAGAACCGCAGAGAACACGTAGCTGTAGCTGCCGAAAGCGGCGGGCGACAGCAATCGTGTGTAGGCATATATCATCACCACCGAAACTAGTGCCGGAATCACATTGGATGGAATGTAGCCGATAATCTGGCGGTACACGGGAAAGCCCTTGTGAGGAGAGTGGATGGGTTAGCCCAATCGTAAGCTCTGGAACTACTATAGGTTGAATGAGCCTGGATCTACCCACCGTTTTGCGGGAATAGTGGACACGCAAATGAGCCGCCGGCCCGTGCGCGGCGCCGAATGATCTGATCATGTCGGACCGGCGTGAGCGAAACAAAATCACGTTGGCATGACGGCGTGGGGGCCGGGCTTTCGGCTGGACATGCGTGACTGCCGGAAGTGCCAACCACTTGGGGTGGCGCCCCCGCCCGGAAGCGGGAGTATTTTCGCCACACCGCCGCAGGATGCCGAGGGATCTACCGAGCGGGGCCACGCATCGAGGCGGGCTGGCCGGGTAGTTTGAGGTTCAAGCCGAACGGGGCGGGCTTGCCCTTGGCTAACCGGAACACCTGCAGATTCTTGTCCAGGAAGTTGCCGACATAGATGTAGTCGCTGTTCGGGCTGTAGGCGATACCCTCCGGCACTGCGCCAAGCGCGGTCCTGCCAGTGACGGTGAGCCGGCCCCCTGGCCCGACGGACATAACCACCAGTTCGCCATCCCTGGTCTTGAACCAGTCGCCGGCCTTTGCCGCCGACCCAAGGAGCAACGGGGCGGCGGCGGTTTTGCCGTCGGGCGCGATGACGAATCCCTCGGGACCGGAGCCAGGGGACATAATGTCGACGACGTGCGGATGCGGACCGGTGGCTTCGATGATCACCTCGGCGTCGGCGTTGTTCTTCATTGCGCCAGTGTTGGAGGCGATGACGTATTTCCCGTCCGGCGTGATATCGATGTTATAGGGGTTGAACGCCGAGGGAACATCCAGCGACTTGTCGTAGGTCACCTTTTCACCATCGATGGCCAGAACGGCGATCGTGTTGACCTTGTTAAGGCAGACAAAGGCGCGCCGGCCGTCTGGCATGATGGCGACGGCGGCGGCTTCCTGGTCCAGCGGGACCTCACCCAGCGCCTTGACCTCGCCGTTGTGGATCGACAGGACCGATACGCTTTTTCCCGCTCGGTTGGCGATCAGCGCCAAATCGCCCTTGTGAGTGATCGCCATGCCCGAGGGCTGCGCGCCAACGGTAATGGTGTCGCTG
>DASYBP010000417.1:0-5621 GCA_036500715.1 Rhodopila sp. | reverse complement strand
GATCCTGGCTCGCGATCGCAATATGCTTGATACGCGCCATGGGCAGTTCCTCCTTCATTCTCGTTACGTCAGAAGCAAACCTCCTGCTAGCTGGCCAGAACAGTTGAATGGCCACCCTTGGAGTATAAGCTGATTTGATGCACGTTGGGAAAACATGCGTGGCCGTTCCACACAAGAATGGTCGCCGCTAGGCGGTCAACACTTCCAACAGATGCCCGTTCGGATCCTTGAAGTAGAACCCGCGGCCACCGTGACGGTGATTGATCGCCATGTCGTCGGGCGAGCGAGGCCCGCTGCCATAGGGTATGCGCTCGTTCTCCACCCGCTGGAAGATCGCGTCGAACTCCGGCTCGCTGACCTTGAACGCGTAGTGGTGCGGCTCGAACGTCGCGCATGTGTCGAAGTCGAGCGTCAGCGACTCGTTCAACCGCACCGGCGCGAAGTGCGACACCGCTCCCGTGTAGTCGAGACCGAAGATAGCCGCGAAGAACCTGGCGGACGCCTCATTGTCATGTGCGGGTACGATAGTGTGGTCGAGCAGGATTGCCATGGCTGCCTCCCTGTCGGTTGTGCGGCCTGCATGGTTTGCGGCCGCGGACCAGCTTAGCATCGAATGGCGGACCGCACACCGCCGCCCGCCATGGTCGGAGTGTTGCGGCGTTCCGCCCTGGATGTCACCGTACCGGTGCCCACCGACATAAAGCCCCGTTACATGACCTGGTCCATCATCGCCCGCGATCCCGTCACAGGTGCCTTGGGTGGCGCCGTTGCCTCGCGCTTCTTCGCCGTCGGCGCGATCTGCGTGCACGTAGAAGGCCGTGTCGCCACCTTGTCCACCCAGGCGATGGTCAACCCGATGTATGCTGTGCACGCCATGCCGCGGCTGCGCAACGGTGAGGCGGCCGACACGGTACTGGCCTCGCTGGTCGCCCCCGATGCCGGCGCCGCCCACCGGCAGTTCCACATCGTCGATGCGGCGGGCCGCATTGCCCAGCACACCGGCGCAAGCTGCATCGCCTGGGCCGACCATGTCGGTGGGCAGGATGTCTCTGTTGCCGGCAACATGCTGTCCGGCCCTCAGGTGGTGCAGCGCACGCTGGAGGCGTACCAAGCCGCGGCGGGCAGCCTGGCGGAACGTCTGCTCACTGTGCTCGAAGCTGGCGAGGCCGCCGGCGGCGACAAGCGCGGCAAGCAGTCGGCGGCGCTGAAGATCTGCGTACGCGACCCGTATCCCGACCTCGATATCCGCGCCGACGACCATCCCGATCCGCTGGCGGAATTGCGGCGCCTGTGTCGGGTCAGCCTGGAGCGCTACGCGGTGTTCCGCCGCTTCTTGCCAGGCACGGACAGCCCCTGCGGTGTGTTCGACCGCGCGGTGATCGACGCCGCGATTGCCTGCGAGAGCGTACCGCCCGCGTAGTTCCCTCCGCCCCAGATTAGGCAATCCCCATGCGCCGCCTCCTATTCGGCCTGTTCT
Source organism: Rhodopila sp. (assembly GCA_036500715.1). Taxonomy (GTDB): domain Bacteria; phylum Pseudomonadota; class Alphaproteobacteria; order Acetobacterales; family Acetobacteraceae; genus Rhodopila. The sequence goes on along the minus strand of DASYBP010000417.1, from coordinate 4,144 downwards.
TTTCGCTGTCGATGGCAACCACCGCGACGGCACAGGAACGCATCCTCCATATCGGCCTGCGCGAGGACCCGGATTTGCTCGACCCCACGCTCGGTTCTTCCTATGTCGGGCGTATCGTGTTCGCCGGGATGTGCGACAAGTTGTTCGATATCGATGCAAAATTGAATATCGTTCCGGTCCTCGCCACCGGCTATGAATGGCAGGATCCTACCCACCTGCTCATCCACATCCGCAGCGGCGTACAGTTCCAGGACGGCGAGAAGCTGACTGCCGACGCGGTGAAGTACAAACTGATGCGCGACCTCACCGCCAAGGGCAGCATGCGCCGCGGTGAGGTCAGCTCGATCGAGTCGATCGACGTGGTCGATCCGCTCACCGTGCGGCTCAATCTGAAGGCGCCGGCCGCGGAATTGCTGGCGCAGCTTACCGATCGTGCCGGTATCATGATCTCGCCTAATGCGGCGGAAGCCAACGGGGAAAAATTTGGGCTGCATCCGGTCTGCGCCGGCCCGTTCGGCTTCGAATCGCGTGTGGCGCAGGACCGCATCGTGTTGCGACGCTTTCCCGGCTACTGGGACGCGCCGTCGATCCACTTCGACCAGGTGATCTATCTGCCAAATCCGAATTCCTCGGTGCGGTTGGCGGATTTGCAGGCCGGTGCACTCGACCTCGTCGAGTACGTCCTGCCCACCGATGTGCCGACGGTGCAAAAGAATCCGAAGCTGAAGGTGGCGATCGGCGATTCGCTCGCCTACGAGGGGATCACCATCAACACCGACAACGGTCCGGCGTTGAAGACGACGCTCGGCCAGAACGCTCTGGTGCGGCAAGCGTTCGAGTTGTCGCTGGATCGCACGGCGCTGATCCAGGTGGTCTACAACGGCATGTTCACGCCGACTGCGCAGGCGAATCCGCCCAGTTCGCCGTACTATTTCCAGGACCTGCAGCCGCCGGCGCGTGACGTAGCGAAGGCCAAGGCGCTGTTGCAACAGGCTGGTGTGATGTCGCCGGTGGCGGTGACGTTGACGATCACCAACGGCTCCGACATCCAGCAGGCTGGCGAAGTGATCCAGGCGATGGCTGCCGAGGCCGGTTTCGACGTCAAGTTGAAGGTGATGGAATTCGCGTCATCGCTGCAAGCTGGGTACGCCGGCGATTTCCAGGCCTATCTCATCGGCTGGTCGGGCCGCGCCGATCCGGACGGCAACATGTGGCAGATGCTGCACTCGGGCGGCACGTTCAACTATGGCCACTACAGCAACGCCGACGCCGACACGGCGCTGGACGAGGCGCGCACCGTCGCCGGCACGGACCAGCGCCGTGCGTTCTACGCCAAGGTGTGGGCTCAGGAACGCAAGGATTTGCCGCTGATCTATCTGTGGACTGCGAAGAACATCGTCGGGATGAAGCAGAAGGTGACCGGTTTCCAGCAGGTCCCGGACGGGCTTATTCGGCTGCAAGGTGTGCGGATGGTGCAGTAGGGCCGGGGCGTTGCCCCGGACCCCACCAAGAGGCCCGCCGAGAGGTCAGATGGAAGTGCAAGCCTCCAAACCGTTTGTCGCCGTGAAGGCCGCCTTCCTGCTTGCAGCTCTCCCCGCCGTGGCCCTGTCCGCCCAGGTCCGCGCCGCCCCGCCGCTCGGGGTCAATTACGAGACCGGAAACGGCATGGACCAACTGAACTGCGACGGAGGGAACACCGCCCAGATCGCGGCCGACATGGCGCAGCTCAAGTCCATCGGCGCGAGGTGGGTCCGCATCGAGGCTTCGACAACCGCCCAGAGCGGCCTTTCCAGCTCGCCGACCTGCCCGAAGCTTCCTCCGTTCCAGGGCCTTCGGAACTTGCTGGCCGGAGTCGCTGACGCCCAGGCGCGGCCTTTGGTCGTCCTCCTGGTCGATCACTACGACCCGGCCGCGCGCGCCCTATCGCCTCTGGCTGGAGCAATTGCTCGCCGAAGCGCCGGAAAATGCGGCCTTCGAGGTGGGCAACGAGGAGAACTTCAGCCAATCGACCGAGGGCTACAAGGGCGCCCCGCCGGGCGCCTATCCCTACGGGTGGCGGTTCAACGCCTCGGACTTCGGCACCTCCGACCGTGTCGGCGTCTGCCCCCGAGACCCGGCCAAGGCGGCCGACCTCGACCGCGCGGTTTCGAGCTACGACGACTGGCTGACCGACACCTACGCCGCGATCAAGGCGAAGCGGCCACAGGCGACCGTCGTTATCGGCGGCCTGTCCTCGTGGCAGGCGCAATGCTGGACCCAAAAGCTCGGCGAGCATGGCGCCTATCGCTATGCGGACGCGATCGCCTACCACCCCTACGGCGCCACGCCGAGCGAGGCAGCCGCCACGCTCGGCGTCTTCCAGCCGATCGTGAAGTCCTGGCCCAAGCCCCTGGCCGTCTGGATCACCGAGTTCGGTTTCACCACCTAAAGCCGCGGGTCCAGCGTCGTCGCGACTGAGCAGATTAAAGCCGCCGACCTGGCCCAGACCTACCGGCTGCTGTCGGGCCGGGTGAGCGGCCCGGTCCTCTATTACACCGCCAGGGACTGGCCCCTCACGACGGCGCAATGGAAGCAGCAGTGCGCCTATGCGCCCTGCGTTCTCGACAAGTCAGGCTCGGGCCTGTTCGAACAGCTCGACAGGGGCGTGATCAAGGAGCCCTCCGAGAAGGCCTTCGCTGCAGCCGCGAAGGCGCATTGAGACGAGGACCTTCAACGCGCGGACCGGCCGCGGCCAGGATGTTGGGTATCCATCCGCGGAGGACCGCCTTGCGGGCGGGGGCAGGCCTTTGATCTAAGAGTCGCTTGTATGAGCGCCGCTAAGATCAGAGGCAGCCAGTAGGATGGAGATTATCACCGGAGTTGAGCGTCGCCGTCGCTGGAGTCTGGCGGAGAAGCTTCGGATCGTGGCCGAGATGGAGCAACCCGGCACGGGGATCGCCGAGGTCGCGCGTAGACATGAGGTCAGCCGGGGTTTGCTGTGGAACTGGCGGAGCCAGGTGAGACGCGGCGTCCTCAGGCCAGAACCGCCGCCGGTGTTCTTGGCGGTGCAGGCGGTCGGTGAGGCTGGGAACGACACCGACCGGAACCACTTTTCGTCTTCTTCGGCGACGGGAGCGGATCCGGCTGTACCCGGCGGCAAGGTCGAGATCACGTTGCCCGATGGGACGTCGGTCAAGGTTGGGCAGGATGTCGGCCTGGCGACGCTGCGACGCGTGATGACGGTGCTGCGACGATGATCGTGCCGTCGTCTGGTGTCCGCGTCTGGCTGGCGACTGGCACGACCGACATGCGCCGTGGCATGAACAGTCTCGCGTTGCAGGTTCAAGAGGCACTGCGCCGCGATCCTCATGCTGGCGATCTTTATGTCTTCAGAGGACGCCGCGGTGACCTGCTAAAGATTCTTTGGCATGACGGGCTTGGCATGTCACTCTACGCCAAGCGATTGGAGCGCGGCAAGTTCATCTGGCCATCGCCGGTGGACGGCGCAGTTGCGATAACAGCTGCGCAACTCTCCTATATGTTGGAAGGAATCGACTGGAGAAATCCGCAACGAACATGGCGGCCGGAGTTGGCTGGGTAGTGTCGGTCGATACGCATTATTCTGAAGATTTTGCGTGCATGACTACGGAGCAGTGTGCTCCGATTCCCGCATGGATCGGCTGGCGGACACGCTCCCGGACGACATCGATACGCTGAAAGCAGCGCGGCTTGCCGAACGTGACGCTCGGCTTGAAATGGAGGCACGTGCCTCAGGTGCCGAGGCGATGGTGGCGCATCTGAAGCTATTGATCGCCAAGATGAAGCGTGACCGCTTCGGGGCTTCAGCTGAACGCGGCCGCAAGCTGCTCGACCAGCTGGAGATGGCACTCGAGGAGCTCGAGACCACGGCGGCCGAGACTGCAGCATCCGCCGGCGCCGCGGCAGAGCAAGTGAGCGTGCGTCCGTTCACGCGTGCCCAGCCGGTGCGCGGTCCACTTCCGGCACATTTGCCGCGCGAGCGGGCGGTCTTGCCATCACCCTCGAGCTGCCCCTGCTGCGGTGGGAAGTTGGTGAAGCTCGGTGAGGCCATCACCGAAAGCCTGGAGAGCATTCCGCGCAGCTACAAAGTGATCCAGACGGTGCGGGAGAAATTCTCCTGCCGCTC
>DASYBP010000416.1:0-4604 GCA_036500715.1 Rhodopila sp. | reverse complement strand
TTCGGCGGGCTGAAGCCGGGCGATCGCTGGTGCCTCTGCGCGCCACGCTGGCAGGAGGCGTTCGAGGCCGACGCAGCCCCTCAGGTTGTGTTGCATGCGACCGAGGAAGGCGCGCTGCGGCATTGCCGGCTGGCCGATCTGACCCGTTTCGCGGTGGATCTGGCGTAGCGCCCGGTCGCGGCGCTTACTTTCCCCAGCGTAGCACCATCGCATCCAACCGGCGGCCGATATCGATCAGGCCGGCCTTGGCCACCGGATGCAGCGGCGGGATCGGGTGACGCACCGCGTCGCAGGCGATCACCCCGCCCGCCTGCATCAGCGCCTTACATGCGGCCAGCCCGCACTGCCGGTTCTCGTGATTGATCAGCGGCAGCCAGCGGCAATAGGCCGCTGCGGCTTCTTCCCGATGCCCAGCGAACCAGGAGTCGGTGATCTGGCGTATGCCATCCGGATAGCCGCCGCCGGTCATCGCTCCCGTAGCACCCGCTTCCAGGTCAGCCAGTAGGGTGATGGCTTCTTCGCCATCCCACGGACCGACGACCGAAGCGCCGCCGAGTGCAATCAGGTCGCGCAGCTTGGCCGCGGTCTGCGGAACCTCGATCTTGAAGTAGCTGACGTGCTCTATCTCGCGCGCCATGCGCGCCAGGAAGGCAGCCGACAGCGGGGTGCCGGCCACGGGCGCGTCCTGGATCATGATGGGGATACTGACAGCATCAGAAACGATCCGGAAGAAGTCGAAAATGCCCGCCTCCGGGACCCGGATGGTCGCCCCGTGATAGGGCGGCATGACCATCACCATGGCCGCGCCCGCTGCCATCGCCCGCCGGCTGCGATCGGCACAGATCCGGCTGCTGAAATGCGTTGTCGTCACAATAACCGGCACGCGGCCCGCGACGTGGCGCAGCACCACATCCATAATTCGTTCGCGCTCGTCGTCGGTGAGCACGAACTGTTCGGAGAAGTTCGCGAGGATGCACAGCCCCTCCGATCCGGCGTCGATCATGAAGTCGACCGCTCGGCACTGACCGTCTGGGTCCAGTCCGCCCCTGTCGTCGAACACCGTGGGTACGACGGGAAAAACGCCGCGCAGCGGCGGTTTGGCGGATGCGGACATTTGGCTCCCCTTCGCTGCAGTGCAGGCGTTCGACAGCCGGACAATCGGTCCGGCGGCAGGCGATGTCCAGTTGCCGGCGATCACACGGGCCGCGAGCGGCTTAAGATCTTACCGCTCCGCCATCGGCGGCAGCAGCGCTGCGGCGTAGGCCGGCGGGTTGGCGATCAGCAGCCGCGCGGCTTGCAGGTCGCTGACGCGCCCCTCGGACGCCGGACACGGCGCCCGGATCTCCAGGACCTCGGACGCCGGCACCGGAATCCGCGCGGCACGAGACCGGCGGATCGCCTGGGCCATCGGCTGGAAGCCGGTTGAAAGCGAGGCCAGTTGCCGGTTCAAGGCCTCCGGCCCAAGGCTGGTGCAGACCTGGGGCAGCACACCGAGACCCTGGATCGGCCAGCCCAGCGGCGCGAGCATCTGACTCCAGGTGACAAAGAGTTCGCCGCCATCCGGCAGAGGATCGATGGTTTGTACCATCCCCTTCCCCACCGTCTCGCTGCCGACCACCACGGCACGGCCCCGGTCCGCCAGAGCGGCCGCGAGAATCTCCGCGGCACTGGCGGTTCGGCCGTCAACCAGAACGATCAGCGGCACATTTTCGGCCAGTTCGCCCTCGCTCGAGTGCCAGACATTCAGCGAATCAGGATCACGGCCGACGGTTGTCGCCACCAGCCCCGCCGGCAAAAACGTATCGGCGGCGGTCACCGCCTGGCGCAGCAGTCCGCCGCGGTTGTCACGCAAGTCCAGTACGATTCCCTCTATCGGATGCGGGTCCGCGAGAGCGTCTTGCACCGACAGCGCGAGATGGGACGCGGTGCTGTTGCTGAAACTGGTGATCCGTATCACCAGCGCGTCGGCCAGGCGTTGCGCGAACACGGTTTCCGGCGGCACCATGACGCGAAACAGTTGCAGGTCGCGGATGCGCCCATCATGCCCTCGCCACGACAACGTGACCGGGGATCCTTCGGGGCCTGACAGCAGGGCGGTGATCGTGATCGGATCCTGGTCCTGCGTCCGCTGGCCGTCGACAGCGATCACGATATCGCCGGGTCGGACACCGGCAGCCGCGGCGGGACTGTCGCGAACGACGGCGCGCACCTCGATCAGTGTGCCACGCTGGCCCAGGGTCAAGCCGAGCCCGGCATGGCCGGCCCGCCGCGCGCGGTCCTCGCTGGCTTCGACCGGCGGCACATAGCGTGAATAGGGATCGATCCGGGAGAACATCTGGTCGAAGAAAGTCTGGATGATTCCCTGCATGCCGGAGCGTTGCACCGGCGAGGAGACCTTCAGGCCTTCAGCGGTGATTACGGCTGCGACCTTGGCCCAGGACGGCGAGGCCGCGTCTCTCGGCGCTGACAGGTCGGACACCACCTCGGTCTGGTGGAACAGTTGCAGGCGGGTTTCCGTGGCAACGATGCGCAGGGCCGGATCCAGCGCGCTGAGGCCCTGCAAGCCCCAGACGGTCAGCACCGGTACCGGGACCGGGTCGAGAATGCGCGGTGCGATGAAGGTCAATGCATCGCCGTAGACCGCCGTAAGCGGATCCTGGTCGAACCCGACGCTCGGAACGGTATCGGCGTGCCCGCGCGCGATAACGAACAACATAAGAAAGGCGCCGATCCGCATCACCGGCGGCCGGACCGGTTCCCCGACAGAGCGTTCCGGACACGCTGGCCGCTCTCCAGCACGTGGAAGACCATACTGCCGGTCACCGGGCTGGCTTCGGACAGCAGCACGTCCACTTCCTGCGCGAGGCGAAAGACCTTTTGCGTGCGGCGGCCGGTCAGGGTTTGCTCCCGCTCGTCGAACCGCCAGTAGTCGTCTGGCAGAGTGGCGAACGGCACGATGCCGCTGGCACCGGTTTCCGTAACGGTGACGAACAGGCCGAACCGCGTCACCCCGGATATGCGAGCAGCGAATTTCTCGCCCGTCCGGGCGGCCATGAAGGCGGTGAGGTAGCGGTCGATGGCGTCGCGTTCGGCCTGTTGGGCGCGCCTTTCGGTTTCGGTGATGCGGTCGCCGATTTCGGGAAAGGACGCGATCTGCGCGTCGGTTATGCCGTCGGGTCCGAGGTGCAGCGCCTTGATCAGGCCGCGATGCACCAATAGATCGGCGTAACGGCGGATCGGACTGGTAAAATGTGCATAGCGTGGCAGTGCGAGGCCGAAATGACCAATATTGTCTGGGCTGTACGCCGCCTGCGACTGGCTGCGCAATATCACCTCGCTGATCAGTTGCGATTCTGGCGTGCCGGCATAGCGGCGCAGAATACGATCGAAATCGCGCGGATGCAGCCGGTTGCCGGGCGGCAGCACAACGCCCAGCGTCGAAAGAAAGTTGCGCAAATCATTGAGCTTTTCGTCCGACGGCGGGGCGTGGACGCGGTACATGCAGGGGGTGTGGAGACGTTCGAGTTCTTCCGCTGCCGCAACATTGGCCAGCACCATGAATTCTTCGATCAGCCGGTGACTGTCCAGGCGCGGCCGCGGCGCCACGCTGGTGACGCGGCCCTGGTCGTCGAGTTCGACCTTTCGCTCTGGCAGGTCGAGATCGAGTGCGCCGCGTTCGACCCGGGCCGCCAGCAGCGCCCGATAGGCGGCAAAGAGATGCATCAGTGGCACGACGCGCTCGTCGTGGGCATCCGCGGCGCCCTGCACGCCCTCATAGGTCATGCGGGCGGTGCTGCGCATCAGTCCGCGGCCGAAGCGGTGGCTCGTCTTGCGCCCGGCGCGGTCGACGCGCAGATCGACGAACAGACACCCGCGATCCTCGTTCGGGCGCAGGCTGCACCACCCATTGGACAACGCCTCCGGCAGCATCGGCACGACGCGGTCGGGGAAATAGACGCTGTTGCCGCGGAGTGCCGCCGCCTGATCGAGCGCTGAACCAGGCCGGACATAGTGGGCGACGTCGGCGATGGCGACGATCAGACGGAAGCCGCCAGCGTGATCGGGATCCGGTTCGGCAAACACGGCATCGTCGAAATCGCGCGCATCAGATCCGTCTATGGTAATCAGGGGCACGGCGCGCAAATCGGTGCGCCTGCCGAGTTTGACGCCGCGCGCGCTGGCTGCCTCCTGCAGGGCCGCCTCGGGAAACACCTGCGGAATGTCGTAGCTGTGGATGGCAATCAGGCTGATCGAGCGAGCGTCGCCCAGCTTGCCGAGGCGTTCCAGCACACGGGCCGGCTTCAAGCCCAGTTGCAAATGTTGAGCAACCGGTTCCGCCAGCACGATCTCGCCGGGTTGCGCGCCGGCGTCCTGCCCGGGCGGAACAATCCATTCCGCCTTCGCACGCCGGTTGGTCGGAATGATCCGGTTGTCGCCCCGCCAACGCTTGAAGACACCCAGGATACGACCCGGGGCTTCGCTGACCCGGCGCAGCGTACGGGCTTCGTAATGGCCCGGTCCGATCGGCTTGAGGCGAGCCAGGACCCTCTCCCCCAGCGCGAGGGCTGGGGCGCCCGGCCGCTCCGGATGCATGATGATCATCG
>DASYBP010000415.1:0-2917 GCA_036500715.1 Rhodopila sp. | reverse complement strand
GCGGTCCTTCGACAGCGCCAGGCCGCCGGCATCCACCAGCAACCTGCCAGGGCGGCGGCCGATGACGCTGGTCAGCACCGTCACCGCGATCGCGTCGGCGCCGTGGGTTTCAATCTCCGCCTGGAACAGGTCGCCGAACATATAGACGCCGCAGCGGATTTCCGTGACCCCAGCAAAATTTTCCGCGTGGCGCGCGGTCGGGGAACTGCCGGCCGAGACGATCGCGATCGCATGTCCTTGCTCCCGCAGCCGGTCCGCGGCCCGGCTCACCGCGCTGCGTTCGGCCGCGGCGATGCGGGCAATGTCCCGCACAGAGCGCGCGGCGTAGGAGTGGCCGGCGTGGGTCAGTACGCCGGCCAAACAGGGGCCCAGCCTGGCGCCAAGCTCGAGCAGCGCGTCGCTGTCCGGACGCACGCCACCCCGGTCTTCGCCGCTGTCGATCTCAATCAACGTGCGCGGCGGCGCGGGTTGGGCGGCGATCAGGCTCGCCATCGCAGGGTCATCGGTAATCACCATAATGTGCGCCCCCGCCGCGTTCAGTTCGCACGCTTGCTCCAGCTTTTGCGGGGTGATGCCAACCGCGTAAAGGATGTCGGTGATACCGTGGCCAAAGAAATAGGCCGCCTCGGCCAGTGTCGAGACGGTGATCCCACCGGGCTGGCCCGCTGTCGCCAGACGGGCAACCTCGATTGACTTGGCGGTCTTCATATGCGGCCGCAGCGGCACCCCCAGCCGTGCGACGGCAGCTTCCATGGCACGCAGGTTGCGGTTCAGGACACTGCGGTCCAGCACCAGGCATGGCGTCGGCAGGTCGGAAAGCTGCATCTTGGTTATGTCCGGATCGGCGCGGTCGCCGGGGTCGATCATTCCTTCGCTGTCATAGCCCTTTCACAATGCGATTCCCAACAGCCCGGCAATCCGCGGCGTGGCCTTCAGCCCGGTCCCGGTCATCACCAGCACCGTGGTCTGATCCGGCGTGATTGTGCCGGTCTCCAGCAGCTTGCCGAATGCCGCCGCGACCTGCGCGCAGGTTGGTTCCACGTAGATGCCGATCCGCGCGAGATCCAGCGTGGCCTCGGCGATTTCCTTCTCCGTCAGCGTCACCGCACCGCCTCTGGTCTCGCGCAAGGTGCCAAGCACCTCCCGCAGCCGCACCGGGCGGGCGATAGCGGTCCCCTCGGCCATGGTCGGCAGGATCGTGGTTTCGACCCGCGCGTCCGAAAGCGGCCCGGCTGGAAGCGCCCCGGCTGGAAGCGGCCCGGCTGGAAGCGCCCCGGCTGGAAGCGCCCCGGCTGGAAGCGCCCCGGCTGGAAGCGCCACGTCGGAGAGCGCCATGAAGGCGGCGGCGACCGGCGCGCAGTTCGCCGGCTGGGCGGCAAAGACCCGCGGCAAACAGGCGATCTGTCCCGATCGGAGCAGTTCCGAAAAGCCGATCTCGCAACCCAGTACGTTCGACCCGGCCCCGCACGGCACAATGATGTTGTCCGGCGGCCGGAAACCCAGATCCTCCCACAACTCGTAGGCCAGGGTCTTGGTCCCCTGCAGGAAGAAAGGGTGCCAGTTGTGGCTGGCATAGAAGATCAACTCCGACCGCGCGACCGCGGCGTCGGCGGTATTCTGGCGGCTGCCGGCGATCAGTTCGACCGCCGCTCCGTGCGCGCGCATCTGCACCAGCTTGGCCGGGCTGGTGGAGGCAGGCGTCAGGATCGTCGCCCTGAGGCCACCCGCCGCCGCATACGCGGCGACCGACGCACCGCCATTGCCGGAGCTGTCCTCCAGCACGTGCTCGACCCCCTGGGCGCGCAATAGCGACAGCATCACGCTGGCGCCGCGGTCCTTGAAACTGCACGTCGGATTGAACCACTCGCACTTCAGCAGCACCCGAACACCGGCGACGGTGCGGGCGATCAGTGGCGTCATCCCCTCGCCCAGGGTGATCGGATCGTCCACCGGAAACGGCAACGCCACCCGATAACGCCACAGGCTGCGCGTCGCGGTGTCGATCTGGTCCCGCGTCAGACCGGGCAGCGGCGTCAGCAACAGGGGGGCTTGATCCGTCCCGCACCAGCGTGGCCGCGCGAGCGGGAAGGTCGCGCCGGAGCGCGGATCGAGGTATTCGGGCTGCATGCTACGAAGTGTGATCGGAACCGCCGGCCCGCTCAAGCGGGGTGGTGTTGCGCGCCGTGATATTGCAGGAGGCGTGGTATTGCAGAAGCAGTTGGGGCCGGCCTAGATCAGGGTATGACCGATCCGGAAGCGGCAATTACTGAACTCGCACGGGACCTCGTGGCACTCGACAGCCGGAGTTCCCTCTCCAACATCGCCGTCGCCGATCGCATCGAGCGAGAACTGACCGGTTTTGAGGTCGAGCGGATCGATTACGCCGACCCGTCGGGCGTGGCGAAGCGCGTGCTGGTGGCGCATCGCGGGGGGCCTGGCGGCATCGCATTGTCAGGCCATATGGACACCGTGCCCGACACCGGCTGGAAGGACGATCCCTGGGCCGCCCGCGTCGATGCGGACGGAATACTGCATGGTCTGGGAAGCACCGACATGAAGGGGCCGGTGGCCGCCGCCATCGTCGCGGCGCTCGGCCTGCCGGAGGGGATCCCAGTGACGTTGCTGGTCACCACCGACGAGGAAACCACCAAGCAGGGTGCCCGCGTGATCGCCGAGCGGTCGGCGCTGGTGCGGTCGGTGCAGCCGAAGGGCATTCTGGTGGTGGAGCCGACGCGGATGCGGCCGGTGCGGGGCCACCGTAGCCACATCGTGTTCACCTGCGTCGCCTTGGGTGTGCAGGCACATAGCGCCAGCGGCACCGGCCGGAACGCGAACTGGGCAATGATTCCGTTTCTGGCGGAGATGAAGGTCCTGTTCGACCGGCTGCTGACCGACCGCCTGTTGCAGGACGATGCCT
>DASYBP010000414.1:0-3335 GCA_036500715.1 Rhodopila sp. | reverse complement strand
ACGGCGGGTTTTCGGATGAACTGGCGGCAAAGAACGTGCGCGTCACTACCGTGCTTCCGACCGGTGTCCCCACCGGGATGGTTCCGCCGTCGTTCGGAGCCCTCCTAGGCGAGCAACGGTCCGACCTGATCCCGATCTTTGTCGATGCAATGCCCACTCCGGCTGTCGAGCCCCCGACGTCAGCAACGCAGTGCTGTTCCTGATATCCGATGAGTCCCGATATGTGACGGGGCTGCAGTTCAAGGTGGACGCCGGGGTGACCATCAACTAACCGCCACGCGGCCGAATCCTTACGGCAACTCAGACGCGCCAACTGCTGGGTTCGGAAAAAAGGAGAGCGGGCGCCTGCGGCAGCGGCCGGCGTTCGCCGGTCGAGATCGCGTCTACGATAAGGGCAACGTAGCGTCGCCAGCCATCGCTGTTCGAGTCCATCGTCGACAGCACGCCATAGAGCATCGCGATCAAGCGCGGTAAGTCGTCGGCGACCAGATCGGACCGAACCCGGCCGGCTTGCTGGCCTCGGCGGACCAGATCGTTAAGCGCCTTATCAAGCGAGTCCGAGATATCAGCGGTCAGTGATCCCGCCCGTTGCGCAGCGGTCAGAAGGTTGTGTTCACGGGCACCAAGCCCTATCGCCACTTCGATCAATTGGGTGAGACCGCGCACGGGATCGTTCCTGCGTCGGGCGTCTTCGATCGCCGGCGTGAGATCCTCGGCGATGCTCTGGTCCAGGGCAGCTCGGATCAGGTCGGACTTGGTCGGAAACCTGCGGTAGAGCGTTCGTTCACCCACTCCCGCGCGGCGGGCGACGGCTTCGACAGGCGCGTCCGGCCCAAGCTCGCCGTAGACATCGCGCGCGGCGCGCAGGATTCGCTCGGCGTTGCGTGCCGCATCGGCTCGCAACGGCCGGTCTTCAACCGATGTCACCATGACAGCCTAACTGACGGTTGACTGCCAGTTAGGCGGGTTCTACGCTTATCATTTGACAGCTATCTGCCACTTACGGGGAAACGCCGGTGATGCCAACAACTTCCGAATCCTGCTCTGACGTCGACCTCCCAGTGCTCCCCGTCCCGCGGGCCGCGCAGTGCCCCCTTGCGCCCCCTGCGGAATTTATGCAGTGGCGAGACGAGCCCGGGCTCCGACGGGCGATGTTCCAGGGCAATCCGATCTGGGTGGTGAGCCGCTACCAGGACATCAGGGCTGCGCTGGTCGATCCGCGCCTGTCCGCGAAGACCATTCCGGAGGCCATCATGCCGTCGGACGCGGACAACAACATCCCGGTGATGTTCGCCCGGACTGACGATCCCGAGCATCATCGGTTGCGGCGCATGCTGACCAGTAACTTCACCTTCAGGCGTTGCGAAGCCATGTGGCCGCAAATCCAGCAGATTGTCGACCACTATCTCGCCGAAATGATCAGCAATGGGCCGCCGGCCGACATGGTGCGCGACTTCGGCTTGCCGGTGCCGTCGCTGGTGATTGCGCTGCTGCTGGGGGTGCCGCCGGAAGATCTCGGGCTCTTCCAGCACCACACCACCGTGGGGTTGGACCAGAAGTCCACCGACGAAGAAAAGGGGCAAGCCTTTGGGGCGATGTATGCCTATATCGAGGAGTTGGTAAAGCGCAAAGAACGCGCGCCCGGCGACGACTTGATCAGCCGCCTGGTCACCGAATACGTGGCGACGGGCCAACTCGACCATGCCACCACGGCCATGAACAGTGTGATCATGATGCAGGCCGGCCACGAGACTACCGCCAACATGATCTCGTTGGGAACGGTTGCGCTGCTGCAGCATCCCGATGTGTTCGAGCGGCTCGGACGAACCGACGATCCTGCCGTCATCGCGAACATTGTCGAGGAGTTGATGCGCTACCTCACGATCGTGCACAGCCAGGTCGATCGCGTGGCGACCGAAGACCTCACGATCGGTGGTCAGCTGATCCGCGCCGGGGAATTCGTCATGATGAACCTGCCCGCCGGCAACTGGGACGCAGAATTCGTCGAAAACCCGGAAGCCTTCGATGTCGATCGAAACACGCGCGGGCACTTAGGATTTGGCTATGGCGTGCATCAATGCATCGGGGCAAACCTTGCCCGTGTCGAAATGCAGGTGGCATTTGCCACGCTGGCGCGGCGGCTGCCCGGGCTGACGTTGGCGGTGCCGCCGGGTGAGCTGAAGTTCAAGGTCTCCAATATCTACGGAATGAAAGAGCTACCGGTCAGTTGGTGACCAACGAACTGCGATTCGACGAGCAGGTCGCCGTGATCACCGGCGCCGGCGCCGGTTTGGGCAAGCAGTACGCGCTGCTGCTCGCTACACGCGGGGCGCGCGTCGTGGTCAACGACATCGGCGGATCGGTGACCGGGGTCGGCTCCAACACCGAGGCCGCGAACGTCGTCGCGGAGGAGATCAGGCAGCGCGGCGGGGAGGCCGTCGCCGACACCAACAGCGTGACCGGCCCCGAAGGCGGAACTGCGATCATCGACACCGCCCTTCGCGCCTGGGGCCGAGTGGACAGCGTGATCAACAATGCGGGAATCGTCGGCGACGCTCCATTCCAGGACATGACCCCCGATCGGCTCGAACCCCTGGTAGACGTGCAACTGAAGGGCGCCTTCTACGTGACCAGACCCAGCCTGGAAAGTGATGTGCGAGCAGGGGTATGGCCGGGTACTCAACACCTGCTCGGCCGCGGGAATCCTGGGTGCCGAAGGCATGAGCAATTACGGCGCGGCCAAGACCGGGTTGATCGGTTTCACCCGAGTGCTGGCCGCCGAGGGAGCCGCCCACAACATCAAGGTCAACGCCATCGCTCCGATCGCCTGCACCCGGATGCTGGCGCACTCCGTCGACGGCGCCGGCCGGCAGGACGACGCGTCGGCGCAAGCGGTACTGGATGACCTTGTGGGCCAATACCTTCAGAAGCTCGACCCAGCGCTGGTGGCTCCGGTGGTGGCCTTCCTGACCCATCAGGATTGTCCGGTTTCCGGGGAGATCTACACGGTCGGCGCCGGACATGTCGCGCGCTTCTTCATCGGCAGGACAAAAGGTTTCTGCAGTCCCGAGCTGTCCATCGAGGATGTGCGCGATCATCTCGACGAGATCCGTGACGAAGCCGGCTACACCGTACCTGGCGGACCCGCCGACGAGATGAGCGAGCTATTCGCGACGATCATGGCCAAACCGACCTGACCAACGACCAAGCTGCTCAGCAGCTGAACGCTATGCCGACGCCATCTGGCGGCGGCACTGATCGCAAGCAACCGAACGGCACGATGCCGGCGGCCGCGAACCGTACCGCCGACTGGTGGGCGTAGTTCACGCAGAACA
>DASYBP010000413.1:0-13795 GCA_036500715.1 Rhodopila sp. | reverse complement strand
GCTGGCGCTGACGTATTTCTTCTGCTGCGCGACGCATTCGGGGCCGATTTTCCACACCGTCAGCTATGCCATCAGTTGCGGCCTGCCGGCCCTGGCCGCCGTCTCGATCTACAGCGTCGAGGGCCTGGCCGGCCTGGGCGGCCGCTTGCTGTTCGGCATCCTGGGCGATCGGTTCGGCGCCAAGCCGGTTCTGATCGCCGGGCTGCTGGTGCAGGCGCTGGGCGCCGCAGCCTACTTCTTCGTCCGCGAGCTCGGCGAGTTCTACGCGGTCGCCGCGGTGTTCGGACTGGCATACGCCGGCGTCATGCCGCTCTATGCCGTAATCGCCCGCGAAAACTTCCCGATGCACGTCATGGGAACGGTCTTCGGCGCCGCCACCATGGCGTCCAGCCTGGGCATGGCACTCGGCCCTCTCGCCGGGGGTTGGATTTTCGATACCTATGCGAGCTACGGGTGGCTCTATATCGGGTCGTTCGGGATGGGCCTCGGAGCGGTTGCGATCATGCTGACGTTCAGGCCGGCCCTCCCGTCGCGACGAGGCGAGCTCGCCCCGGCAACTTGAAGCGGCGCGCGAAGACGGACAGTGACAGAAGCCGTCGCTCCATTGTCTTGATCGCGATCTGTGCACGGATCCCGACCACCGCCGGCCGGGTGCGCCGTGATCTGGCGGCGGTTGACTAACCCGAACGCGTAGGCATGCTCCTCGAATGGCACCTTCTGTTCGTCGGCAGCGCCCGCGCTGCGAACTGTCGGAGAACTGGGACGAGGCGCTGTCCCGGTTCATCAAGGTCACGTTGCGCGATTACAAGCGCGCTCCGCTGGATCTGAAGGCAGAGGGCGCCCCCAAGGCGACAGTCGCAGCGGAATAGGTTTGACTATCGGGCCTTGCCATAATCGACATTAAGCGCTTGCCATAATCGACATTAAGCGACTGCGTTGAGGACGTGTTTTGCGGCTCACCAAAAATCCGCCGAGAGCTCTGAACACACTTGGCAATTTTGGGACGAGACTAGGTCTTCTGCTGCTGCTCTTTGAGCCATCGTTTGAAGTTCGCTTGGCCGGCGGCCGGCGAAATGACCATTCGGCTAGCCGCCTCAAGCTGGCTGACGCAGGCTGCAAACAATGCGTCGATCGCGGCACGCCCTGCGCGTGGTTCGGCGGCGGCCGTCGAAAAAAATGAAATTGCACGCATACGCTATCCTGCTGCAAGTTTTATTAACGCAACAGGGATTGCAGCAAGAAAGCTATATCTGCTCCGGAGCCCCGGCGGATCATGGCTGGCGCTCTGGCAGTTAACCGGCTCCCTTCCTTGTCAAACGGTCATAGATTGCCCGCATCGCAACGGGTTTCTCCTTACGGAATGAACGCGGATCGGGCGGTGGAAAGATCTCAACGAGAAGGGCGGCGTTGAACGGCATATGTGCACAGCGGTGCAGCACCTCTTCTACCGACCCTGAGACGACACTATCCAGCGTGGCGGCACAGTGAGCACCGATTTGGTTGGCTTGTTGATCGTCTTCGTCGAAAAACATATCGAGGATTTCGCCCAGCAGAATGGGATTGATGTTTAGCCCGAAGTCAACGTTTTGGACATCGCGCGTCCGCGATTTGCTCACGTTCGTGAGCACCATCAGCGGCCCATCGCTGGACGGCGGTCGGACTTTTTCTTGATAGACGGGCTTGGTGAACAAAGGCTGTTCAAGGATGGCGGCGGCAAGCCACTTACCGGCTTCGTCAACGGACATATTGATCCTCCAGGTTCGTTCTGGTGTTGCGACTTGTTGTGCGTCGCTGGCGCGCCGCCGTGCTGCCTTCAGATGCGCCGGCAAGCGCTTTCACCTTCTCAAATCAGCCGCCGGACACCCTCCTACAAGGCCGTCCGACTTCCAGGCCGCAGATATCAAGAATTCCGAGGCAGCGCCGGCTCGACGAATCCTGATGTTATGCAGATGCCTTGTAGCCGCAATATAGAGATGACCGCCGCAGGTGAACGACCATGACACTCCAATTGCCTGTTTCCGCCGAGGCCGCACAGAGCCCTCTTTGCTTCGTGATTGGACCGATTGGCAAAGATGGTAGCGTTGAGCGAAATCACTCTGATCTTTTGCTCAACCTCCTCGTGAAACACGTCCTCGAAACTGACGAGTTTGGATATCATGTAAAGCGGGCCGACGATGATGCCGATCCCGGAATGATCGCTGATCGCATGGTGACGGATATCATCCGTGCCGATTTGGTGGTCGCCGATTTGACCGATTCGAACCCAAATGCGTTCTATGAACTGGGCATTCGGCATTCCACCGAAAAGCCGACGATCCACGTGGCAAAGGCGGGGACACTACTTCCCTTTGACAACGCCGCCCATCGCGCGATTTTTGTTGATCTGACAAAATGGCCAAGCATCTGGAAGCACGCAGGCGACTTGCCGACGCGGCGCGCCACGTCAAGGCTCCAGACTATCGGGTCAGCAATCCAATCACCCAAGCCAACGCCAGTTTCAAAATGCGGGAGAGCGCCGACCCGCGTGATCGCCTCGTTGCCGATCTGCAGGAACGTGTCTCCGCCACGGCCGCCCTCAGGACAAAGATTAAGGACAGACTTCAGACGGCCGGACCGCCAGGCCGTATTACGCCGGAAGTTCTGCAAGAAATCCTTCTCGAGATACTCGAGCTTACCTGATTAAGAGATTTCTGCTGCATCGGCTTGATGCGAAATATTGGAGATCAGCCGCTGGCCTCTGCCGGCCATCCCAACCAGGCGAGTCGCGTTGGGTGTGCCGAAAGTTGGCTTTGATCCCGCCTCTTGACTTGCTGCGCAATTCAACCAGAGCGTGTGGAAACTCGGGGCAGTAACGTTTCTGGAGAATCTATTTTCTCCCGCGCACCCAAGTTCTGGCCATTGGCCGGCGTCGATCTCGATAATGGCCCGGCAGAGCAAGTCCAGTCTCTCCGGAAATTTGAAAGCGGGTTTCCACGCAGTCTGCAACATTTTCAGAACCTGATCAATTGGTTACGATTTCCATAAGATATGACTGGAGACCATATCGCAAACTCGCCCTCTCGGCGACGCTTGTGTCAGCACTTAAGGCCAGACGCCCGACGCGCTGCTTGGCAGCGGCGGTTGCGGCAAGATTTATTACGAGAAGCCGGGCGGCGCGCGGGCTGACGGAGGCGAACTGCTCAAGATGTTGAAAGCCATTGGCTCCGCCGACTGTCGTTAAGCAGATCGTGGATGCGGGCGGGCAGTTTTGGTCGATGGTTAGGCCATGGGCCGATACATCCACCAGCACAGGACGGCTGATGATCACGGTGCTTGGTGGGCTTGCTGATGTCGAACGCGACCTTATCCGCATACGCACGGCAGATCGACGCAGCCGAGCGAAGACGCGGGCCAAGGTATGGGCAGGCCGCCACAATACAACCTGGCAGGCGGAAGCCCGGCGGCGGCCGGAAAGGGCGTCGCTCAGCGACTGGCAAAGAGCTACAACGCCACGTGGCGACGATTTCCCAGCTATTCTAGCTGGAAGGCTGAACAACCGCGTGCAGCGCCCGATGCACCGCCACCGGATCGCCAGCAATCGCCCGCAGGTAGGATCGCGCTGCCTGATCAGGTTCCTTGGCGCCCTGTTCCCAATCGCGCAGTGTCCCAAGCGGGATTTGATAGCGGGCCGCGAATTCCTCCTGCGTGAGGCCCAGGGCTCGGCGAATGATCTTCAGGCGCGGGGTCTGCTTCATGCGATCCATATCGGCATCGGTCAGCGGCCGGGCGTCTGGATCGGCCAGTGCCGCGTCATGGCGCTGCTGATCGGTCATTGCATCGAGCCGGCTCCAATCATGTTTGGTTTTCATTGTGATATCTCCGTCGCTCACGGGGTTCAGCTTCACGGGCCGAGATGATACGAATTCTGTGCCCTCTCACTGTGTAGGCAACGAACAGCAAGCGGTTATCCACCATGCCAACGGTGTCAAAGCGATCTTCGGCATCGCCGTGGCGATCGTCCTTCCATTCGATGGCGAAGATGTCCTTAAACACGTCACAGGCGGTTTCGAAGCTGACGCCGTGATGGCGCCAGTTAAGAGCCGCTTTGTCATCGTCCCATTCGAAGGCATCGCTCCGCATGATATACTGCTTAGCAGTAGTTTTGTCAAGTTGTCCAGCGTATCGAAGAACCGGTCTGCAGCGTCGCCCCCCAGCCGGGTTTTGCTGGCCTTGCCCCACCGCTCGATCATGCCGCCTAACCGTCGAAATATATGCATCGAACCATTGGGAACGGTCGAACGTCACTTCGTCGCCGTGGCGCAATCTCTCCACCCAAACATCCAGCATTGACGCCGCCCCACCCAACCCCGAAAATCCCCGGCCAATCCGCCACCCAACAGCCCGGCAACACCACCACCGATCCGCCCCACCCGGGCGCGACCAGGAGACACACATTGGGTAAGATTACCGGCTTCCTCGAAATCGACCGACACGACCGCGTATACGAAAAGCCCGACATCCGCCTGAAGAACTATCAGGAGTTCATCAAGCCGCTGCCGCCGGAGCAACTGAACGCCCAGGCTGCGCGCTGTATGGATTGCGGCATTCCGTTTTGTCACACCGGCTGTCCGGTCAACAACCAGATCCCTGACTGGAACAACCTGGTCTACCGTGAGCAGTGGCAACAGGCCTCGGTCAACCTACACTCGACCAACAACTTCCCCGAATTTACTGGCCGCATCTGTCCGGCGCCGTGTGAGGAAGCCTGCACCCTGAACATCGACGACAACCCGGTCACCATCAAGACGATCGAGTGCGCCATCGTCGACCGCGCCTGGGAAGAGGGCTGGATCAAGCCGATCCCGCCCGAACTCAAGACGGAGAAATCGGTCGCCGTCGTCGGCTCCGGCCCGGCCGGCATGGCTTGCGCCCAGCAACTCGCCCGCGCCGGCCATGCCGTCACGCTGTTCGAAAAACAGGACCGCGTCGGCGGCCTGCTCCGCTACGGCATTCCCGACTTCAAGATGGACAAGCGTCTGATTGACGGTCGCATGGAACAGATGGCCGCCGAGGGCGTGACCTTGTGCGCCAGCACCGAGGTCGGCAAGGACGTCACCGTCGACCAGTTGCTCGCCGATTACCACGCCGTCGTGCTGACCGGCGGCGCCGAATGGCCGCGCAACCTCGATGTTACCGGCCGCGAACTCGACGGCATCCACTACGCGATGGACTTCCTCACCCAGCAGAACAAGCGCGTCGCCGGCGATCCCGAACACATCGCCGCCCCCACCGGCGGGATCAGCGCCAAAGGCAAGCACGTCGTCGTCATCGGTGGCGGCGACACCGGCGCCGACTGCATCGGCACCTCCGCGCGTCAGGGTGCGGCCTCGATCGTCCAGCTCGAGATCATGCCGAAGCCGCCCGCCAGGGAAAACAAGGGCATGGTGTGGCCGGACTGGCCGATCAAGCTGCGCCACTCCTACGCGCATGACGAAGGTGTCGAACGCGACTGGTCCGTGCTGACCAAGCACGCCGTCGGCCACGACGGCAAGGTCGCCGCTCTCGACTGCGTACGGGTGGATTGGACCCGCACCCCGGACGGTCGCATGACGATGAAGGAAACCCCCGGCAGCGAGTTCCAGCTCAAGGCGGATCTGGTGCTGCTGGCCATGGGCTTCCTCGGTCCCAGCCGCGGCGCCCTGCTCGATCAGGCCGGTGTCGAACTCGACCAGCGCGGCAACGTGCTGGCCAACACGGTGCAATACCAGACCTCCCGCGACCGCCTGTTCGCCGCCGGCGACATGCGCCGCGGCCAGTCCCTGGTGGTCTGGGCCATCCGCGAAGGCCGCCAATGCGCCCGCGCGGTGGACATCGCCCTGATGGGCGCCAGCATGTTGCCGCGGTAAAGTAAGATAAGGGCTCCGCCTCCGCCTCCGCAGGGGCATGCCTTAACCCGCGAAGGACCGGCGGCCCCTTCGATCCCGTTCAGGTGACCTCGAACACGGCATCAGCCGCGTCCGACGGCCGCCCAACGACGCGTTGAGGGGTCCATGTGGTTCCAGCCCAGCCGGGATGGCGCCGCGCCATTCCGCCGCAGTGGAAACCGCGCCGAGCGCCGCCACGACCGAGCGCGCGGCGACGTTTCCTCGGCTATGGCCGCCGCGCCGTCGGCGACAGCCCACAGCCATGCCAGGATGAGTTGCGCGACGGTGCCAGACCGAACCGCCACACCGGCGCTTCCAGCCAGTGCTCCCCGACGGCCGCCAGCGCGGTTGGCAGCACGCTGGCGATCCAAGCATCCCACCGCGCCGGGAAATCATGCGGCAGTTCGCCCCTGACGAAGTCGCCACGTGCCGGAATCTTGCCGAAGAAGCTACAGAAAGCAGTCATTTCAGCGCGCAGCGCCAGACAACGGAAGTCCTGCATTGTCGCGGGGCTCCGACACCCGGCTGAAGGTCACCCGCGCGGCGTCCACCAACGCGCCGTCCAGCGCGACCTGTGGCAGCGGTTGCGCCAGCAGGGCGTTCAGATGGCCCAGCAGGTCGGCGCGCATCGCCGCATCGGGGACAGTGTGCTCCCAGTCCAGGCGCATCCAGGTGGTGACCAGATCCCGATCCAGCAGACCTTCGCCGCCCAGCATCAGATAAACCCGCGTGGCTTGGGATCGAAAATCCGGGCGGTCCTCGCCGCCGCGCATCTGGCCCTCCAGCCGCAACACCAGACGCGGCAGCAGAATGTTGCGCAGAGCCTGCCGATAGATGCTCCGGCTTGCCGAACCCAGTTTGCCGTCCTGCGACAGCCCTCGATCAGAGCCGCTAGCGGTGCCGAACGGCAGGGCGCGCGCCTGATCCAGTACCGGAACGATCCTGGCCAGATCGCCATCGGCGACCGGATCAAGCGGCCGTTCCGCCACCGCTTTAGTATAGCCATCCAGTGCGGTTGAAAAACGATCGATATCCGCCAGGCTCGTTTCGCGCCCAGCCCACAACGCCGCGCCGCCAGCGAGAACGGCGAGCCCCAGCGTTGCATAGCCGGACGCCAGCCACAGCCGCCGTCGCTGCGCCGACCCGACCGACTCCGAAACCAGCATCGCCTCGCCGAAAACAACATCGCGCAGCAACTGCGTGAGGAAATAGCTGCGTCCATGCGCCGGCGGCTGCAAGCTTGGCGCGTGCCGCTGGTCAATCCCGAACCCACGCGACAGCACGCCGGTCAGCCGGTCGATCGGTGTCCCCTGCTGCGTACCAGAGGTCAGATAAACCCCACGCAGCATCGGCGCCGGCGCCAGCTTGGACCCGGCAAAGGTCGCCTGCAGGAACTCGCGCAGGGGCGCCTTCAGGCTGGCCACCTGGGCAGGGAAACCGGCGATCAGGGCGCGTCGGTCCGGACTACGTTCGGCCTGCATCCGATCAAGCAACTTGTTGTCCAGCCGCGCCACCAGACCCTCGAACGATGTTTCGAAATGGGCGACTGGACCGCTCTCCGGCTGCTCCAGCGAAAAGGTGATGCCCCAGACCTGAGCGCGTTCCTCGCGGTCCAGATCGCCGAAGAATTCCGAGAACCCGGCGATCAGGTCGGCTTTGGTGAAAACCGCGTAGACCGGCAGGCGAACCCCCAGACGGTCGCGCAATTCATTCAGGCGTCGGCGGATCGCCGCGGCATGCGCCTTGCTCTCTTCGCGCGATCCTTGTGCGATGTCGGACAACGAGATCGCCACGATCACGCCGTTCAGCGGCTGGCGCGCTCGTGTTCGCTTCAGCAGATCCAAAAACGTTTCCCAACCGGCTCGGTCTACCTGGGCGTCCGAACCCTGCGTGCTGTAGCGGGCGGCCGTGTCGATCAGCACCGCGTCGTCGGTGAACCACCAGCCGCACAGCCGGGTTCCGCCCACCCCCGGAATGACCTCCTGACCCATCTCATCCGCCAGCGGGAAATGCAGGCCGGAATTCAGCAGCGCCGTGGTCTTGCCCGCGCCCGGCGGTGCGATGATGAAGTACCACGGTTGTTGATACAGCCATCCCCGCTTCCCCCGCCTCTTCCGCAGCAGGTCCAGCGCCCAGCGCAGCCGTTCCTGCAATGCGGCGGCTTCCTCGGCCGAGGCAACCGCGCCCGGATCGGTCTCAACCACCCCTTCGGTCAGCGCCTCGTCGCGCGCGCACCGCCGCCAAGTCAGAAAAACGTTTACGCCAGCCCACACCACGAAAAGCACGCCGGCCAGGGCGGCGCGCGACAACATTGCCTCCAGCGCCGCCAGGAACGGGCCGAACACCCAGACCAGCACAGCGAGAATGGCAGTCCCGACAAAGCTCGGCATCCAGCCGGAGAGCGG
The DNA here is from genome assembly GCA_036500715.1 of Rhodopila sp. Classification (GTDB taxonomy): domain Bacteria; phylum Pseudomonadota; class Alphaproteobacteria; order Acetobacterales; family Acetobacteraceae; genus Rhodopila. The sequence goes on along the minus strand of DASYBP010000413.1, from coordinate 5,487 downwards.
GATCTTACGCATGATGAAGGTCTCCTCAGCCTTGGCGATGCAGGATGATTTCGATGCGACGGTTCGCGGCGCGCCCGTCTGCCGTGGTGTTTGGCGCCACCGGGTCGGCGTCGGCACGCCCTTCGGTCGAAAGCCGCGCGCGGTCGCCGATCGTTTCGGCAACAATCGCACCCGCCGCGCCGGCTCGGGCCGCCGAAAGCTGAAAGTTCGACGGGAACCGGACGGTGCGGATCGGCTGGTCATCGGTGTAGCCCACCACCTGCACCGGCCCGGCCTCGCCTTTCAGCGCCGCGCCGATCCGTTCCAGCAATGACACCGACCCGGACTCGACCGCGGCGCTTCCGGCGCCGAACAGACCGGCCTCCCGTAGCCGTAGGATGGGTGTGGACTGGCTGCCCAGCACCGCGACCTGCCCAGCGGCGATCTCCGGCTGCAGAAACGTCTTCAACCGATCCAGCGCGCCCGGCTCTGTCTCGGCCGCTACCTTCGGCGCCTGCGCGGGTTCCGAACGCGCGATGGCCGGCATCGTGACCGGCGGGGTGTGCAGCGCGCGCTCATAGACCGCGTCCGAGACGGCCGCCAGATCAAAGTTGAGCCAGACGAACAGGCCTCCCAGAACCGCCAGTCCCGCACTGGCTGCAACCCACAGCGGCAGCCGTGGCCGCGCCGGGCGGTACGGTGCATCGACCCCGCGCCACGCCGGCGATAGCTCGACCTCGGCCGGCGGACGCACACTGGCGATCGCGGCGTAGATTTCCTCGCGCAGGCTATCGATCTCCGCCGGCCCACGCGGCGACAGCCGGTATGGTCCCATGAAACCCAGCGACAGGCACTGATACATCAATTCGAGCACGGCGAGGAATTTCGCTGGGTTCTGGCGCAGCCCTATCAGGATTTCGAAGAAACGTTTTCCGCTTCGCACCTCGTTGTGAAATGTCGAGATCAGCGAATGCGACGTCCAGTCGCTGTGGCTGCCCCACGGTGTGTTCAGCACCACATCATCGAGACTGGCACACACCGCATAGTGCGCCGGCTCCAGCACCTCGCCCCGCACGCCGGCCGTCTGCGCATTGCGTTCGAACCGGCGCATCGCCGCCACCGCCCGCTCGCGCAGCTCGCCTGGGTCGGGCGACGTCAGTGTGTTGCGCAGCCTGGCCAGCAGTTGCAGCAAAGGGGCCGCGGCAACGATCAGTGGCGACCCCGCAGCGGCCGCCACGACAACGGCCTCGGGTGCCGCCGCCGCCATTCGCGACCGCCTTCCGACTGGCCCGGCCGCCGCCACCGTGGCATCGCCGCCGGCCGTGGCATCGGCAGCCGGCTCACGCGCCCCCAGCGGGCGCACCACCGCGCGATCGTCGTCGCTCGGTTGGGCAAAGGGATTTTCGGTCATGGGCGCCCGATCTCCTTGGCGCCCGCCACGACTATCCGCGGATAGCCCAAAGCTCCAGGCGCGGGTTGGGAAATTCGCCGGAGACGTGGATCGCGAAGCCACCCGGGGATTGCATCGGCTGCCAGTGGGGGCTGTTGCGATCCAGCTCGAAGGAGAACGCCCCGGCATGGAAGGGCATCTGTCGTGGCGCACCCGGCAGCGGACGGATGCCAATGCCCGACAGCGCCACATTCACCAATTCGCCGATATGCTCGACGGCGCCAATTTTCACCTGTGCCGGGAACATCTTTCGCAACATCTCGGTCGCCATGTCCGCCCGCACCGACAGAACGAAGCTCGACCCGCGCAGGATCGCGCGATCCGTGATCGATCCGACGCGCCCGCCCTGTCGGCGCTCCTGCAACGGAATAGCGACGGCATTCTGCTTGATCACCGCCGACAGTGACCGCCGCGGATCGGCGATCACAGGCGCAAAGCCGCGCTGCGGGTCCTCGTGCCAATACGACGGATAGGCATTGGGCCGGCGTGTCGTCTCGGTAACCCTCGCGAACTCCCCGGCCATCCGCGCCAGCGCCGCGTAAAGCTCCACAGGATGAATTCGTTGCGCGTCCGCCCAGCGCGCCAGCAGCTTCTGCCAGTGGTTGATCGTCTGCAGCAGCAGGGGATCGGCGGCATCCGGCACACCCCGTCCGGCTGGCGCCGTCAACCGGGCGGCAAGAACTTCGCCTGGCCGATTCAACATGCCGGTCAGTTCGGCGATCAGTCCAACCAATGGCGGCGATGCGGATGCGGTGATGCATGGCGTTACCCAGCGATCATCTGGGCTCATCCGGCGGTCGCGGTGTGACCTGCGTCACTCACGCCAGGCCGATACAGAAAAAATTGCCCGGTCGGCCGGCAACTCGAGCGGGGTTGGATGGTCGGTCTCACCCGGCAGCGGCTAGGGCGAAACGGCCGGCCGCCAGCAACTCACCATCGACGGCCATGCTGGTCATCCCCCAGGATACGGATGCAGCGCCGCCAATCCGGTGCGGACCGGATGTTCCAGACAGCGGTCCTGCTGCTGGAAATCTCGCCAGGATAACGATCAGCGTGCTGCCGATGTTGGCGCCCAGCATGACGGCGAGCGCCGGCACCAGATTGACCGTCCCGCTGGCGGCGAATCCGGTGACCATCAGGCCCGTGGCCGTGCTGCTCTGCAGAATCGCGGTCACGCCGATCCCGCGGCCAGGTCCAGTCAACGACCGGATACCGTCTGCCAACCGCAGACCACCGACAACGCGCGCTGTACCCGAGGGTTGGCACCGACCGGGCTGATCTGTAGATCAGACGACCATGCGAACAACCACCAGACACCTCCGTGAGCGGGCGACGACGCGATGACCGATGACGCCGCCATCATTGGCCACACGCTCGAGCAGGTCTCAGGCCGTGTCGGCGACCCGGCGCCGCTCGTGTTCCAGCGCCTGTTCCGCGATACCCCAGAACTTGAACCCCTGTTTGTCCGCGACTCAGACGGGCTCGTGCGCGGACAGATGTTCCAGGTGACGATCGAAAGCCTGCTCGATTTCCTGGGTGATCGGGCCTACGGCGCGAACCTGATCCAGATCGAGCGGGTGAACCATGTCGGCCTCGGCGTCGAGCCGGACATATTCGACCAGTTCTACCTGACGGTGATGGCTACCTTCAAAGACATCCTGGGCGTCGACTGGACCCAGGAAATGGAGCAATCGTGGCACCGTGTCGTGGGCGAGCTGACCGGCCGAGCCCTCTGATCGCGCCAAGTCCAAGGAAGCCGCTGCATGCCCAAGACGCCTGATTACTTTGTCGGCAAGACTATCCTCATCACCGGCGCCGGCGGCGGTATTGGCCGAGCCGCCGCTTTGATCTTCGCCCGCGAGGGCGCCAATGTCGTGGTCACCGACATCGACGCAGACGCCGCTCGGCGTGTTGCCGAAACCATCCGGCAAGGCGGCCGAGACGCGATCGCCGTGCAAACCGACGTCATCTCACGCGAGCAGGTCAACGCCGCCGTCGCCCAGGCAATTGCTCGCTTCCGCCGGGTCAACTTCCTGTTCAACTCGGCTGGCGCCGCGGTGAACCGCTGTGGCTTCCTGGAAATCGACGACGCATTGCTCAACAAGACGCTCGCCATCAACCTGCACGGCACCTTTTACAGCATGCAGGCAGTGATCCCGCACATGCTGGACAATGGCGGCGGCGTCATCGTCAACGTCTGCTCGATGACCGCGCGACGCGGCGGCCCGGGCGCCTCGATTCATTACGCCGCCGCCAAAGGGGCGATCGATTCCATGACCCTCGGCGTCGCCCGTGAATTCGCCGACCGCAACATCCGCTGCCTGTCGATCTCTCCCGGCCCGATCAACACCAATTTTCAGGCGGCGTCGCATACCCCGCCTGAGTTCCTCGCCCGCGCGGTCGCCGACGTGCCGATGAAGCGGCTCGGAGAACCCGAGGAGATCGCCGAACTGGTGCTGTTCATGTGCTCCGACGTCTGCGAATACATGACCGCCAACACTGTCTATGTGAACGGCGGGGGCGGCTTTCGTTAGAGGCCTGGCCTGCGCCCGAGCGAACCGGCGCCTGAGTGACTTTCGTTCTTTAGTCACGACGCATTCGGCAACCGATGAACGTCGAACGGTCCGCTCTGCCGGTCCGGACGCTGGACACGCGCCGACCAGCCCGATCAACTGCGTCGCGAGACGCCGGCTTCGGCAAGCGCCGTGGCGCACCTGGGTAGCGGAGTGCATCGACCAGCAGGGCGAAAGCTGGCGCGGGTTGTCGACCGCTCGGGTAGTAGAGGTGGTAGCCTGAAAAGGGCGGACACCAATCAGCAAGCACCCGGATCAGCCGTCCCTTGGCGAGATGTGACTGCACGTGGTCCTCGGGCAAGTATGCCAGGCCAAACCCGGCCAGTGCCGCTTTCAGTCGCAATGCAATGTTGCTGAATACCACCTGCCCGTCGACCCGCACCCTTAGTGAGCGCCCGTTTTTCTCGAACTCCCAGGCATACAGTCCGCCATGGGTTGGCAGACGGATGTTGATGCGATCGTGGGCGGTCAGATCCTGCGGCGTCTCTGGCCGTGGGCGTCTCGTGAAATACGAAGGCGCACCGACGACGGCCATGCGTATATCCGGGCCAATCGGCACGGCAATCATATTCCTCAGCCACCTGCTCGCCAAGACGAACACCAGCATCGTAACGTTCGGCCACGATGTCCGTCAGGCCGTGGTCAATGACGATTTCCACCTTGATGTCGGGGTAATTCGGCAAGAGCTTCGCCAGGGCAACCCAGAGGATTGCTTCGGCTGCATGCTCGCCTGCTGTAATCCGGATCGTGCCAGCGGGCTTCTCGCGTAGCTCGCTCAGCGCGGCCAGCTCGGAGTCGATCTCATCGAACCGCGGACCGATGGATTGGAGGAGGCGCTCCCCCGCCTCGGTTGGCGCGACACTCCGTGTGGTGCGGGTTAGCAGACGAAGCCCGAGTCGTGCTTCCAGCCCACGCATCGTGTGGCTCAGTGCCGACTGCGAAACACCTAATTTCGCAGCGGCCCTGGTGAAGTTGCGTTCCCTCGCGACTGCGAGGAAGGCGAGAAGGTCATCGAGATTTCCGCGGGCCATTCATGAATGGACTTCATAGGTTCATCCTCATATTATAGCCCGACTCCGTGAGAATCCGTGCGTAGCCCTCTTGCGAATCAGCTGCGCCGCGATTCTTGTTGTTTCATGATCCAACCTGGCTTCCTGGACCCCGAATCGCGACGCGACCTGATTGAGTTGGCACGCGACGGCGCGGTTCCGCATCGCCTGGCCCGGCGGGCCAACGCGCTGGTGTTGCTGGACCAGGGCATGAGCGGCAGCGGTTTCTGGACGACGACACGATCCGTACTTGGTATCGACTGTATCAGGAAGACGGCTTCGATGGCTTGGCGACGTGGGGTGCTGGGCACCAAAGGATCTGCCGGTTGCGGTGTCGCAGAGCAGCGGCCGTCAGCGGCTGAACATTCACGGCGCGATTGATCTCGAGACCGGCAAGACCCGCATGATCGAGGTGGCCACGGTGAATGCGATCAGC
>DASYBP010000412.1:0-3103 GCA_036500715.1 Rhodopila sp. | reverse complement strand
CAGTGCGATTATCTCGACGCACGCTTAACCTAGCGCCTATGAGGGTTGGGGTGAGGGGCTGCCACGAAGACCGAATGCGCGGTGACTCCCCCTCACCCTAACCTTCGGCCGTAGCCGAGGCTTCATCTCCGCGTACCGCTTCGGATAAGAAAATGCGTGGGCCTGCCGCCTGGGGCTGAACGACGGCAGGCCCGTCCCCCGCGACTCCGAGGCTATCGGGCTTGATCCTCAGTAGTCGCCGCACACCCAGCGCCACCCCCACCGGGTCCAGACGCGACAGCTGTCGTCGTAGGCGTAGCCCACGCCGATAAAGCCGTGCCGGAAATGATGATGATGTCTGAAGGCAAAGTGATCGCCATGGAACTGATGATGACCCCAGCCGCCGGAATGAACGAACGCGGCGTGACCAAAGCCGCCACCCATATGGCCGCCACCCATGTGGCCGCCCATATGGCCGCCGCCAAATCCACCGCCGTGTCCGCCACCGCCGCCGTGTCCGCCGCCATGGGCCAGCGCCGTCATCGTCGAACCGGCTGTGAGGACCGCCGCCGCGGCCAACGCTATCGCCACCTTGCGCATCGTGATCTGTCCCTCCGTCCGCTGCGACCAGCGCCAGGCTCTTAAGCCAGCACTTTCGCAAGTGGAATTGATTTGAATATTCGCATCCCGGCAGTTATCGCCGAGAGCGCAACCACGATGCGGACTCGGAACAAAATACTCAAATGACTAATAAGATATTTTCTGACGCGGAAGTTAGTTTTTGGACTTGCGGTTTTGTGACAGGATGATCGGCGATGGCCCACGAACACAGCAGTGGAGATGCAAAACCGGAGACGCGGGAAATGACCGCAGGTCGGCGTCGCATTCTCGTCGTCGAGGACGACAGCGAGACGGCCGCGCAGATCGTAGATTCGCTTGCGACCAGCGGCTATCAGGTCGATCTTGCCGTCGACGGCAACGACGGACTTAACCGCGGACGTTGTGAAAAATACGCCGTCATGACCATCGACCGCATGCTTCCGGGCATCGATGGCGTGACGATCATCCAGAGTCTGCGGCAGGATGGAATTGTCACTCCGGCCTTGATCGTCAGTGCGCTGGGCGAGATTGACGATCGGGTGCGCGGCCTGCGCGCCGGCGGCGACGACTACCTGGTCAAGCCGTTCGCCTTCGCCGAATTGCTGGCCCGCATCGAGGCGCTGGCCCGGCGCAGCGATACCGTGGTCAAGGAAACGGTGTTGCGCGTCGGTGATCTCGAGCTCGACCTGGTGTCGCGGACGGTACGGCGCAGCGGCCACAAGATCGAACTGCTGCCGCGTGAGTTCCAGGTGCTGGAATATCTGGTCCGCAATCAAGGCCGGGTGGTCCCCCGGGCGATGCTGCTGCAGCACGTATGGGATCTGTGTTTTGACCCCACGACCAACATCATCGACGTCTATGTCGGCCGCGTCCGCAAAAAGGTCGATGGCCAGCAGGCCTATCCGCTCATCCATACCGTACGCCGAGTGGGGTTTATTGTCAGTGCTCCTGGCTAAGACCATTCGATCGACCACGCTCAAGCTGGCGTTGCTCTGGATCCTGCTGTTCGGCGCCGTGGTCGCCGGCCTGCTGGGTTATGTGTATTCCTCAACCTCTTCCTACGTGCGCAAACACTCGGACCGGGCGATCGCGATCGAGCTGGCAAGCCTGCAGAAGGCCTTTGACCGTGCGGGACGCAGCGGACTGATCACGGCGATTGCGCAACGCACCGGCGACCAACGCTTCGGCGATTCGGTCTACCTGCTTACCGATGCATCCTACGCTCCGCTGGCCGGCAATCTCCACACCTGGCCGCAGGCCTTGCGCGGCGCCAGCGGATCGGGCGACTTCGATACGCGGGAATGGAAGCCTGCGTCTATACAACGGCCGCTGCTGCGCGCCAGTTTCGCGACGCTGCCGGATGGCAGCCATTTGCTGGCGGGCGAAGACATCGGCGACCTCGGTGTATTCGTCGATCAGATCAAGATCGCGCTCGGCTTGAGCATCCTGCTGATATTCGTGCTTGCCGGGGTGTCGGCGCTCTCCATCACCCGGCGCACGGTCGGACGGATCGAAGCCATCAACTCCACTAGCCGGGCCATCATGCAGAGCGGCCTCGGCAAGCGGATACCCTTGCGCGGGACCCGCGACGAATGGGATCAACTCGCGGGCAACCTCAACTCGATGCTGGAACGCATCGAAGAGTTGATGGCGGAGGTGAAGCAGGTCACCGAGAACGTCGCGCACGATTTGCGCACGCCGCTGGCCCGCATGCGCGGGCGGCTGGAGAAGGCCGACGGCAGGCCTCACGACGCCGAGAACGACACATCGTTGATCGAGAACCTGCTGGCGGACCTCGACGGCGTGCTGCGAATGTTCGCATCCCTGATGCGGATCTCGCAAATCGAGACCATCGATCGAACCGCGGCGTTCCGCACCGTGGACCTTGCCGAAATCGCCGGCGAGGTGGTGGAGCTGTATGATGCGGCCGCGGAAGACAAGGGTAGTCATCTCGACATTGTCGCGGATCGGCGCGTCTGCATCACCGGCGACAAGGACCTGCTGTTCGACGCGGTGGCCAACCTGCTCGACAATGCCATCAAGCACGGCCGCGAGGCCGGTCACGTATCGGTGGAGATCACCGAGAGCGACGGCTGCGCCGTGCTCTCGATCGCCGATGACGGATCGGGAATTCCCCGCGGCGAATACCAGCATGTTCTGAAGCGATTTTACCGGCTGGAGCGCAATCGCGGCACCCCTGGCAACGGCCTCGGCCTCAGCCTTGTCGCCGCCGTCGCGCGGCTACACGGCGCGCGCATCGAGATGCTGGACAACGCGCCGGGCCTGGTCTTCCGGATCTGGTTTCCATTGCCGGTCGTGATAGTCGATATGGCGAAGGAATATTCGGCTTCGCCGGCGGCCTAAGGAAGTACGGGGAGAGGGAGAGCTAGTTCGTCGCCGCTTTCGAACCTCACGGGCCGCTGTCGCGACATAGCAGGCAGGGCGCCGGCTGCGTGGGCAGACCGCCCGGATGTTAAGAACCGATCATGCGATCCGTTTATCTGTTTGCCGCAATCGCCATTGC
>DASYBP010000411.1:0-7581 GCA_036500715.1 Rhodopila sp. | reverse complement strand
CTGGCTCGCCGGACGTAGCGTCGACGGGATGGATGGCAACTTCATCTGACATCGCCGTGGCGGGGGAGAGCCTCGTCCTGCGGCTGGAGGGCTTTGAGGGTCCGATGGACCTGTTGCTCGACCTGGCGCGTGCGCAAAAGGTCGATCTGGCGAAGATCTCAATTCTGTCGCTGGTCGACCAGTATCTGGCGCTGATCGACGGCGCCCGGCGCGTCCGCTTGGAACTGGCAGCGGACTGGTTGGTAATGGCCGCGTGGCTGACCTGGTTGAAATCCCGCCTGCTGGTTCCCGCCTCCGCCGGTGACGATCTGGAGACAGGGGAGATGGCCGCCGAGGCCCTCGCCGCCCGTCTGCGGGAGATGAACGTCATCCGCACCCTGGCCGCCTGGCTTTCGGCGCGCCCGATTCTGGGACAGGACGTGTTCGCGCGCGGTGCGCCGGAACACCACGTTGACTATGACCGCTCCCGCATCGTGATCGAGGCCGGTCCGTTCGTCCGGTCCTATTTGGATGCGGTCCGGCGCGGCACGAAAACGACGCCGTACACGCCTCGTCCGCTGTCGCTGTGGACGGTTCAGGATGCCCTGCGCCGGCTGGCGGACCTGGTCGGCAGCCTGCCGGACTGGACCACGTTGGAGCAATTCCTGCCTGACCAGATGATCAATCCGACGGAACGGCGCGCCGCCCTGTCCAGCACGCTGCTGGCCAGCCTGGAGATGGCCCGCGGGGGCGGGATTCGGCTGCGGCAGGAGGAAGCGTTCGGACCCATTCTGGTGCGCCGATGCAACGCTGATGTAGATCAAACGACATGAGCGACGACCCGGAACAGCCAGCCGCGGTGCCCGAGGCTGAAGAACCCATGCAGGCAGGGGCACTGGCGGATTCGGCCCCGGCGGAACCGGCACGACCGCCGTTGCGTGACCCCGACGAAGATGCCCTTCGGCTCGCCGAGGCCCTGGTGTTCGCCAGCGCGGAACCGGTTACGCCACGTGGCCTGGCGCGGGTGTTGCCCGACGACGTCGATGCCGATGCGGTCCTGGCCGCGCTGCGAACCCGCTATGCCGGGCGAGGGGTGGAACTGGTCGACGCCGCCAACGGGGTGATGTTCCGCACCGCTCTCGACCTGGCACCGAGACTGCGCAAGGTCATCGAATCGCCTCGCCGGCTGCCTCGGGTGGCGATGGAAACACTGGCTATCATCGCCTACCACCAGCCGATGACTCGGGCGGAGATCGAGCACATCCGCGGCACGGCCCTGTCCCAACAGACCCTCGACTCGCTGCTCGAGCTGAACCTGATCGCGCCGTGCGGACGGCGGGAAACGCCGGGCCGGCCAACCCTGTGGGGCACCACGCCGGCGTTTCTCGTCCAGTTCGGCTTGAAGCATCTGCGGGAACTGCCGCGGCGGGAGGATTTGCTGCTGGAAATCGCTCCGCCCAAAGCGACCCCGGAGATCGTGCCGCCGGACCTGCAACCGCCAGCGAAGTAACGGATTTCCGGGCGGCTAAATAATTTGTCATCCCGGGAGCCGATATTTGGGCAGAATTGCTGGCCTATCGACCCCATTGTATGGCATGCTGCACTGCACCACCAGGGAAGAACGTCCTTCGCCCCATGCTCGGCTTTGCCGACAGTTTCGAAGGAACGTGAGTTATGAACCTATCAAATGATACATATGCAATCTCCGGTCATCAGCGGCACGCCCAGCCGATTGGCGCTTGGCTGTTTGAACGGGTTCGCCAATTGCGTGCCACTTGGGCGCAGCGGCGCGCCTGGGCACGGCAAATGCAGGAGCTGTCGCTCAGCAGCGACCGTGAACTGCGGGACATGGGCCTGAGCCGGTCGGACCTGCGCGAAATCGCCAGGGGCACGTATCGCCGGGACTGACCCGCGATCAGACCTAGCAAGCAACGACCCAGCACCGCTCGGTACCGTCACAGTCCAATTCCGTCTGTGGGCCGGCCCGATCGGTGAAGAAAGCAGGCTCCGTTCGGCACGATCCCGTGTCTCACCGCTAGCGCTAGTGTCCGATCGCGGTGATGGGTGAATCGCGAAGCGATCACGATTTCCGCTGAATCGGCCACGTCAAACAAAGGGCGACGTATCGCGCTACACCCGCGATGGGCACGGGATCGCCAGACGAAGCTGCTTCCTCGTTTCGCACTGATCTTCGCCGTCCGTGGCGCACGCACGCGTCAGACTGTTGTCCCACGGCTCCGTTTCGCCCAATCTGCCGCGCAAGGGAGAAAACGAGATGATACCGGCGCTCGACATCGATCCGTTTTGCCAGACTTTCTTCGATGATCCGTATCCGGCCCACGCGCGGATGCGCGATGCCGGGCCGGTGGTATATCTTCCCGCCTACGACGTCCATGCGGTGGCGCGCTATGAAGACGTCCGGGCGATGCTTCTGGACTGGGGCAGCTATACAAGCGCCCGCGGCGTTGGCCTTTCGGACTTCGCGAAGGAAAAACCGTGGCGATTGCCCAGTCTATTGCTGGAGACCGATCCGCCGCTGCACGATCGAACCCGCTCGCTGATGGATAAGGTGCTGTCACCGGCGGCGGTGCGCGCGCTGAAAGGGGCGTTCGCCGTCGCGGCCGACGCGCTGATTGATGATCTGCTGACCCGCGGTTCGTTCGATGCGGTGCGCGACCTGGCTGAGGCATATCCGCTGACCGTGTTCCCCGACGCGATCGGCATGCCGGCGGAGAACCGGCGGTTTCTGCTGCCCTACGGAAATATGGTATTCAACAGTTTCGGTCCGCGAAATGAGTTTTTTGCGGCCGCGATCGCGGAAGCCGAACCTGTTCTGGCCTGGGTGCAGGCGCAGTCGCGACGCGATGCATTGTCGCCCTCGGGGTTCGGCGCGGCGATCCACGCGGCCGTCGACGCGGGTGAGTTCTCGGTCGCTGAAGCAGAGGTGCTGGTGCGGTCATTGCTCACGGCGGGTGTGGATACAACTGTCAATGGCCTGTGCGCGGCGGTCTACTGTCTGGCCCGGTTCCCCGCGGCGTTCGAGCTGTTGCGCGCCGATCCGTCATTGGCGCGCCCGGCGTTCGAGGAAGCCATACGCCTGGAAAGCCCGGTGCAGACGTTCTTCCGCACCACGACCCGCGAAGTGGCCATCGGTGAAGCAACCCTTCCCGAAGGGAGCAAGGTGCTGATGTTCCTGGGAGCGGCCAACCGCGATCCCAGGCGGTGGGAGCGGCCGGATGATTACGACCCGACCCGCCGCAACGCCGGTCACGTCGGGTTCGGCACCGGTATCCATGGCTGCGTCGGGGCTGTGCTGGCGCGGCTGGAAGGTGAACTGGTGCTGGGGGCGCTGGCGCGGAAGGTGCGCTCGATCGAACTCGCGGGAGAGCCAAAGCGGCGATACAACAACACGTTGCGGGGCCTGGCGAGCCTTCCGGTGCACATGCTGCCCAATGGGGGCGGGAAGTAATCGGGTTCGCGACGCCCGCCTACGCGTTCTCCAGCGTTTGGAGAAACCCGTTCAGTGCCGCGATGAAGCCCTTCGTGTTCTGTCCATGCACGTTGTGACCGCAGGCCGGCACCGTCACCAGCCTCCCGCGTGGCAGGGCCGCGGCAAACCGCTCCGCCGCGTCAGGTGCCAGGATGTTGGAGTTTTGGCCGCGTACCAGAAGCACCGGCAGATCGAACCGGGCCGCTTCCTGCAGCGTGATGTTTTCCAGCAGTCCTGACGGGCGAACGATGCCGAGGCGTCGGGGGCTCGAGTCACATTTACTGACGTATTTGCCGTCCGCGCGTTCCAGCATGTTGTACTTCACCGTCCGCTCGATGTGCTCGCGCGAGCGGTACGGATCGTACTTGCGTACGTTGCGCACGAAATCCTCGAGGTCATCGAACTCCTGATTGCTCTGGACGAAGCCGGCAATCATGGCGCGGCCTTGTTCCGACAGTTCAGGACCGACATCGACAATCACCGCGGCGCGCGCGATCGCTGGACCCCGCCGCAGCAGAAGCATCGTGTTCCGCCCGCCCATCGAGTGGCCGATCACAACCGGTCCCTGCAATCCCATAGCCGCGATAAAGGCTTCGGCATCCAGCGACATCTCGTGGTTGGAGTAAGTGACATCGCGCGCCCACTCGCTGTCGCCATGGCCGCGCTGGTCGAGCGCCAGAACGCGGTAGCGCGCCGCCAGATACAGGCTGACGAGGTCCCACGAATGCGCTGACTGATGGCCGCCGTGCAGCAGCACAATCGGGGGTGCATCGCGTTGGCCCCATTCCAGAAAGTGCAACCGCAACTGGCGCAGCACGATGTTGCACGACCGGTATGGAATCGTCGGCGTATGCGGGATGCCAAGATCGGCGGCACTGGCCAGTAGGCTGCGGAACTCCTCTGTCCCGGTCATATCCAGCGGTGCCGATCCGGAGGCGAAAATGTTCAGATACATCGTACCGTCGCTCCTGTGATTTCGGTGACAACACCCTGGACGCCGTGCCAAGACAAGAGCCGCGTGGTATGGCGATGCGTGAACCAAACGTCAGGACCTGCCACGCAGTCCTTGCTGGACCGAGCGCACCTTTAACGGGAGGAACCCGCTTCGATTCGACGCGATATCGATGCCTATCCCGAAATCAGCTGTGGCAGACTCATAATTAACCGCTGCTGTCCCCTTATTGTTCAGGGATCCCACATTGGCCCGTAGTTCATGGTATAAAATCCTTGCATCAATCGTCATTGCTCCAGTTTACTACAACCGGGTCAATCGATCTCGGCAGGGCTGGAAGCGGCTACCCGCCCTATGCGAACCAAGCGTCCAAGCTGTCCACTAACAAGCGTAAGGAAAGCAACGAGAGTAAGGAGTAGGCGTGGCGTAAGGAAAGGATGGAGGATAGTAAGAATGCTCGCGCCGTTCGCGTTCCCGCCACTCGTGCTCCCGCCATTCATGTTCCTGCCATTCTCGGTGCCGCTGTTCCTGCGCCCACTCGTGCTCCCGCCACTCATGTTCCCGGTGCCATTGTTCCTGCGCCCAACGCTGTTGCTGTTCCCAGTAGCGTTGGCGTTGGCAAAGCGGACCGCAACCATACTCATAGTAGAAATCTACCGGTATCACATGGCTAACTGGCATTGGTCGAGCGTGTCCGGGTTGCGTCAGTGCCATTGATGATAAGCCAATGACGATCAGCGTTGACAGGGATCTCATCTGAACGGTGCCTCCTCGGCCGGTACCAACTACATAGGCAGGCGACGTGGCAGCTTCGAGGCAAGAACCAGGTCTCGAAGCGCGAACGCCCGCGATTCAGACCGCCCGGAGCGTGACCGAAGAATTGCGATAGGATTTGCATAGAATGATCTGACTGACCCTGTACCCGGGTGCCGCGTGGTCCACCCGTCGATGTTCGCGGCACGATGCGCGCTGATGTTGTGGGCGACGATCGGCGAAGCTGTCCCGGATATCCGCGGACTAATACTAATCGGTCTGGCCAGCATCGGCGCCCGTGCTATGCTGCCGGTTTGACCCCCACAGGTTCAGGACCAGCCGATGACTCACGCCGCACTTGATCGGGCCCGCCTCTATCACGATGAACTGGCTGCCATCCGCCATGATATCCATGCCCATCCCGAACTGGGGCTGGAAGAGTACCGCACCGCGGACCTGGTTGCGCGGAAGCTGGAAGAATGGGGCATCGAGGTGCATCGCGGCGTCGGCAAGACCGGTGTGGTCGGTGTGCTGCGCAACGGTAACGGCGAGGCCTCGATCGGATTGCGAGCGGATATGGATGCGCTGCCGATCCAGGAGGCGACCGGCCTGACGTACGCCAGTCGAAATCCAGGCCGGATGCACGCCTGTGGCCACGACGGGCACACCACCATGCTGCTCGGGGCGGCGAAATACCTCGCGGAAACCCGAAATTTCAACGGCACTGTCAACTTTATCTTCCAGCCGGCCGAGGAAGGCGTGGGCGGCGCGCTGGCGATGTTGCAGGACGGGTTGTTCGATCGATTTCCTTGCGATGCGGTCTACGGTATGCACAACCGGCCTGGGCTGCCGGTCGGCAAGTTCGTCACCGGCCCTGGTGCCAGAGCGGCCGGCGGCGCGTTCTTCGATATCACCCTCACCGGCAAGGGCGCCCACGGGGCACATCCACACCAAGGTATCGATCCGATCGTCGTTGCCTGCCATCTGGGGACCGCGCTGCAGTCGATTGTCTCGCGGAATATTTCTGCCCAGGACACCGCCGTGCTCAGCATCACGCGCATCCAGGGCGGGGACGCCTACAACGTGATCCCGCAATCGGCGGTCATGGCCGGGACGGTTCGGACCATTAAGCCGGACGTGATGGCGATGATCGAGCAGAACATGAAGCGACTCGCCGCCAACATCGCCGCCGGGTTCGGGTCCGAGGCAACGGTCGATTTCCGTGTCATCTTCGCGCCCATGGTCAACCACGAGGCCGAGGCGATCGCCTATGGCGATGCGGCGGCGGCACTGGTGGGCGAGGCGAACGTGCGCCGCGACGGGCCGCCGGGCATGGGATCGGAGGACTTCAGTTTCATGCTGGAGCGGGTGCCGGGTGCGCACATCAACCTGGGCAACGGCGACAGCGCCGCGCTGCATAACCACCTGTATGACTTTAGCGACGCGACGATCCCCTATGGTGTCGCGCTTTATGCGACGATCGTGGAAAAGAAGCTTCCCATGGGCACGCCCGACTGATGCTGACGCGGCCGCCCGGCGACCTGGACGCCGGTTCAACGAGCAACCGGGCCGCGCTCGGGCGGGGGACAGTGTCGCGGTGGAGCTGCTGGCGGCCGACGTCACGACGACTCGCACAACGCCGGTGTCGAGTGCGCCCCGCTGGCCGTACTGCTTAATGGTCCTATGTTTCGAATGTGTGGCCCAGGTGGATGAGCGGAGTGCAAACTGCATGACACCGGTGCGCGAAGGAATGCGCGTGCAGCGGCAGGAGGGTGCGAGGGCGCTTTGATGTTTCGATCGAGGCTTGATTGGCGGCCGGAGCGGGACAATCCAGATTGTGCTGTTCGGAGGCTGGCTTATCCCAGGGCGTCCAGCCGCCGGGACAGGAACCGGCGGACCGCGGGGTCGGCGGCCAGCCCGATCGCGCGACTGTAGGCGGCCTTTGCCTCGGCCGTCATCGCCGTTGCCGCCAGCAAACCGGCGCGGGCGGCCCAGTATGGCTGGTAGGTCAGCAGTCTTGGATCCGCGGACAACGCGTCCAGGTGATGCAGCCCAACGGCCGGTCCAGCCGTCTCGGCCAGCGCCACCGCGCGGTTGATAGCCACGACCGGGGAGCCGGTCAGTGCCGAGAGTGCGTCGTACAAGCGGACGATTGCTGGCCAATCGGACCGCCCGGTCTGCCGGCGGATCACGTGGGCGGATTGCACCGCCGCCTCCAACTGGAACCGTCCCGCCCTGCCCATCGCACTGGCCTGCACCAGCAATGTCTCGGCTTCCTTGATCATGGCCGCGTCCCATGCCTCGACCGCCTGTTCGTCCAAGGGGACGTAGTCGCCCTCGGCGGTGCGCCGCGCGGCGCGACGCGCTTCGGCGTAGAGCATCAGGGACAGGAGACCGAGCGCCTCGG
>DASYBP010000410.1:0-3424 GCA_036500715.1 Rhodopila sp. | reverse complement strand
GGGATGTGCGCGGCCCAGTCGGCCGCCGGTAAGACGCGGGAGATCCCCCAACTCAACAGCGAATCCGCGCCACCGTTCATCAGCCACTGCGTAGGCGCCTCCTTTTCCAGACCGGCGACGGCAGACAACATCATGTGCTCGTGATTGCCCATCAGATTGACAAACCTGTCGGCCGGAACCGGCGGCTGATTGATCAGCCATTCGACCACCTGCGCGCTATCCGCTCCACGATCGATATAGTCGCCAAGGTGCAGCAACGTAGTGTGTTCAGCGGGCCGGGCGGCAATGTCCTCGGCGATCATTTCGTGCAGCGCGACGAGACGGTCCAGACAGCCGTGGATGTCGCCGACGGCGTAGACACGCTCGCCGACAGGCAGGGTCGCAGGCGCGGCGGTGAATTCGATCATGGCCATACAGAGTACAGCCGTCCGCGGCTTCACGCCAATCGTCTCTTGGCGGATGCATGTCAGCGCCTTATCCGGACGCCATGAACGCCATTCAGGTCGAAAATCTTTCGAAATCATACGGCGACGTGCGAGCTCTGGACGGCGTCAGCTTCGCAGTGCCGGCCGGAACCACGCTCGGGCTGCTGGGCGGCAATGGCGCCGGCAAGACCACGACCATCGCGATGCTGCTCGGGCTGCTGGTGCCAACCTCCGGACAGATCACCGTGCTCGGGCATGACATGGCAAAGGATCGGTTCGAGGCGCTCGCCCGGATGAATTTTTCCTCCCCCTATGTCGCGCTACCGTCACGGCTTACCGTGCGGGAGAATATGCGGGTCTACGGCCACCTTTACAATGTTGCCAAGCTGGATCAGCGCATCGCGGTCCTGGCGCGGGAACTGGACCTCGGCGAAATCCTCGATCGACCCGCCGGGCAATTGTCGGCCGGACAGAAAACCCGTGTGGCATTGGCCAAAGCGCTGATCAACCGACCGGAACTGCTGTTGCTGGACGAGCCGACCGCCAGCCTGGACCCAGATACCGGCGACCTTGTCCGTAGCTGGTTGGAACAGTACCGGGCGGAAAGCGGCTGCACCATCCTGCTGGCCAGCCACAACATGGCGGAGGTGGAACGGCTTTGCTCCGACGTGGTCATGCTGAAAAAGGGGCGGGTCGTCGACCGTGGCAGCCCCGATCAACTTCTCGCCCGGTATGGCCGTCACGACCTGGAAGCCGTTTTCCTGGACATCGCCCGCGATCGCAGGCAGGCATCCGACACATGAGATCAATGTTCCGCCGCATCTGGGGCCTGATGTATCGTCATCTCGCACTGTATCGCCGGTCCTGGCCTCGCCTGCTGGAACTCGCTTACTGGCCGGTGCTGAACATGTGCATCTGGGGCTTCACCTCCAGCTTCCTGCGAGCCCGCATGGGCAACCCGGCGGTCATGGCCGGCGCCACTCTGCTGGGAGGCGTGCTGCTGTGGGAGGTAACGCTGCGCAGCCAGATGGGCATGTCAATCTCATTCCTGGAGGAGATGTGGTCGCGCAACCTCGGGCACGTGTTTGTCAGCCCGCTGCGGCCGTTCGAAATGGTGCTGGCCCTGGTCGGGATGTCGATCATCCGCATGTTGCTGGGGACGATGCCGGCGATTCTGCTGGCCTGGGCATTTTATGCTTTCAACCTGTTTACGTTGGGACCGGTGCTGGTGCTGTTTTTCATGAATCTGATGATCATGGGCTGGGCAGTTGCGCTGGGCGTGGTGTCGCTGATCCTGCGGCACGGCGCCGGCGCGGAACCCTTGGCGTGGGGACTGCTGTTTGGGCTGGCGCCATTCTCGGCGGTGTTTTACCCGGTTTCGGTCCTGCCAACGTATATCCGGCCAATTGCCTACGCACTGCCGACGACCCATGTATTCGAGGGTATGCGGGGCGCTCTGTTGCACGGCGAGATCCGCTGGGACCATCTAGCCGCGGCATTCGCCTTGAACATCGTATGGCTGGGCGGTGCGGCGCTGCTGTTTGCGCGACAATTCCACCGCGCCCGTGTGAGCGGCGCCCTGATAAGCATCGGTGAATGATGGAGACGGACTTCTGGCTGATCCGCCACGCGCTGGTGGACGAGAACGCACGCGCCTTCCTGTACGGCGTGATGGACGTGCCGCTATGCGAGACCAGCCTGCTGGAGCAGGCGCCGATGTACCGTTCGCTGGCCGGGCGGTTGCCGCGCCCAGCGGACTGGCTGGTGACGCCGCTGTCGCGCACAAGGCGAACCGCGGAGACGATTTTCGCCCATGGTTATCCGCGGACCGAAGTACAGGTCGAAGCGGCACTGATTGAACAGTCTCTGGGGGAGTGGCAGGGGCTACCGCATCATGAGCTACCCGCGAGGCTGGCTCAGCCAGCGCACGCTTTCTGGCCGTTGGCCGGCCATGAGAAGCCGCCCGGCGGCGAAAGCATGGCCGAAGTGATCGACCGGGTCGGCTCAGCAATGGAGCGGCTGGCGGAAACCCATGCGGGCCGCGACGTGGTGATCGTCAGCCACGGCGGGGCGATACGGGGAGCGATCGCCCATGGGCTTCGAATCGGACCCGACAACGCGTTGCATATGTCCATACAAAACCTGTCGCTGAGCCGGCTGCAGCGGACGCCGGATGGATGGCGGGTGGTCTGCGTGAACGAGTTGCCGGGGTATTGAGGGCCAACGGACGCGGCCGACCGAGCGTCGGATCTTGCTGTGTGCTGAGATCAGGTTGCGGGGGCTGGTCCGTTCGGCATGCCCATCTGCTGGAGCGTCTCCAGCATGGCGCCGGCCCAAAGCTGCTTGTTCCGCTCCTCGATCGTGATCGGGCGTGGGCCCCGGGCGGGCATCTTGTGCATGGCAAGGCGGTTGCGACAGGTGTCGGTCGGGACGCGGGCGTGCTCGACGGTGGACTGAACCTCGGTGTCAGGACTGCCCTTGACCGGTTCGGGAATCGGTTCCGGTGTCACGGGCGGGTCGTAGGCCCGGCGTCGGTCGAGGGCCTGTTCGGCGTTGCGCGTGGCGCGGTTCAGACTGCTGGCGCAGCCGCGGTAGCGGATGCGCATGGACGTCGACATTTCGGCGGTCTTGGCCTCGGCAAGGACGTCGAGCGTGGTCATGCCGAGGGCGATAACGTGGGCGGCTTGCAGCATCTCGGCATGTGTGCGGGCGGCGTAGGAGGCGAGGGTTTCGACAATGGTGGCCCGAGCCCCAGGGGCGTCCATGGCGGCGCCGGAGAAGTAGGGCAGCAGGACGGCGATGATCGCTTCCAGGAACGCGCTGGGCTGGGACGCGCTGGGTTGGGACACGGCGAGCTGGTCCGGTTTGTTGTTGCGTATTTGTTCTAGCGCGGAGCGCGACCATTTGTCAAGAACATAAAGCGAACTTCATGTCACCTCGTTCAGCAGCGCCCTGGCTTCCTTCAGGTCCGGCGCATCGAGACCTTCGGTGAACCAGCT
>DASYBP010000409.1:0-3480 GCA_036500715.1 Rhodopila sp. | reverse complement strand
ATTCGGCGCGCGAGCTTGCGACGGCCGCTCATCCGCCCATCGCTGTAACGCAAAGTTTTCTCGGGCAGGTAAGCATACTTGCGGTAAGTGCCAGAAACGCCCTTCAGGACGTGCCCCAGGCAGACCTCGATGATGTGCGGCTCGACGCCCAAACGTTCCATGTGGGTCGCCATCGACCGCCGCAGGTCGTGCACGACCCATGGCGTCATGTCGCCTTCTGACGCCTCTGCCAAGTAACGGTCCAGCCGCGCCTTCGCCCTGCTGAACCCGGAGATCGGCGTCGCCCCACCATCACTTGAGAACAAAAATGGGCCAGTTTCGGCAACTGGCAAGCTCTTAACGATCGCCTGCGCCTGGCTGCTCAGCGGGACCACCTGCGGCTTGCCCGTCTTGTACTCAGCCGCCGGTATCTCAAGACGCTTACGCTCCGGGTCCAACCATTCCCATCGGGCGTTGGCCCACTCTCCGCGCCGGTCGCCGGTAAGGAGGATCAGGCGGTAATACGGCCCCCAGGGGTAATTCATTGCACCCGCCGCCTCCCACACGGCGGCAAGCTCGGGCATCAGCAGCACCCGCTCCCGAGACCGCTGTTTGTCCCGGTTCTTCACGTCAGCGAACGGATTGTCGGGCCGGAGGCCCACCTCCACTGCAAATTGGAACATCGCGCGGGTCCACTTGCGCACCTCAGCGGCCGCCCCAGGACCACCGCGCGTTCGGAGCTCAACCCTGTCGCCATCGCGCACCTTGATCTCAAACGGGACGCGCACTTTCTCCAGCAACCGCACGAGGTCCGCACGGACGATGGACGCGATTGGCCGGGTGCTCCAAGCGCGGCCCACATGCAGGCGCAGCTGCTTCTCCGCGTTTGCCCCCGCGCGCAGGTCGTTTCGGCGCAGATGATCCGCCACGTACCGGTCGATCAGGTCCGCGACGCTCGGCGGCTTCGACTGCTCTTCCTCCTGCTTCCCCAGGTCACCAGCATCGACACCGCTCCGCGCCAGGCGCTTGATCTCAGCCGTCTTCGCGCGGGCCTCGGCCAAGCCGAGTGTCGGGTACTCGCCCAGCGTCACCCGGCGCTTCTCGCCGGCCAACCGGGCGACCCGCTCACCCGATGCCTCGCCCGCCGCCCGCACCCGGTAAACCACAGTCCACGTCTTCTGCCCCTTCGACGAAAACGCGCAGGGCAAGGCCGGGCGCCCCTGGGTCGGCAAGTTCATACCGTTCACGGGTGCCCTTCAGGTTTCGGAGTTGGGTGTCGGTAAGCGGCCGGGCTGAGGGCATGAGCACCTTCTGGGGTTCCTCTTGGGGTTCCACTTTTACCCGGCTGAGGGCGCACAGTCACGGACAGCGGCGAACAACTCTCCGCACAATTCATTGAAACTCATCACTGTTCCGGACGGCCGCTGTCAGCCGTGAACAACCGCCTTAAACTTGCCAAGGTTGGGCTCGAGGGTTCGAATCCCTTCGCCCGCTCCATCAAATCAATGATTTAACGACGGTTGCTCGCAATGCCAAGATGCTAGCTACCACATAGCTACCGCCGTGCAGCAAGAGCGAACTAAGCGCCGCGTCATCGGTTCTCGCGCGTAGCTTGACACTGGCGCCCGGATTCCCCGGTGGGATCAGTTGCGGAGCCAGGCACCAATCGACATCGCGCTGGCTTTTCGAGTGGCAACAGCCGCCCAGCGATGCGGGTGGCGACTTTCGCCGCGACTGAGACGGCGATTTCGCCTGCCTCCACACGTGCGTTACGTTCGACCGTCCAAACCAACATCAATCGGCGACCCAGGCGGTTGCACTGCTGGCGGCCCATCTTACCGCCACGGCGTCAGCCCGACGCGTATTGCGTCGGCCGCCCGACGCCGCGGCTATACATGCAGCGCCCGTAGGCGTCGAACCGCTCATTGATCTCGATGGTGATGTCGGTCGCCTCGGTAATCTCGGACTTGTCGGTTATGAAAATCGGCGGTCTGCTCGGCGATTGAGGTAAACCCCGTTGACTTACCGCCGTTGATGACCCTCCCCACGGTTGGGGCGGGTTCCCATTTGGGATAGCGCGGCACGGTGACGCGCTATCTATCTCGGATCTTGGCCGGCCGCGCAAACCGGGGCGCAGGCGCCATGCGGCATACTGTGGACGCAGCGGCATCGTCCGTGGTCTGAGGGGTGAACGTTTCGTTATCCCCTCGCAGTGGTCACCCGGCGCCAACGGGGTCACCGACACGTTTACTGTGGCGCTGCGGAGGTTTGCCGCACCGTGCGGCAAACCTCTTTGGGCGCCGCGGCCGGGAGCGGATTAGACTAACTCTATCAACTGCCGCCAGAGGGCGCCTCGCGATTGCTCATTGGCTAGAATACTGGCGCGGACGCCCGAGGTGCCAGCGATGTCCCCCACCCGATTTGGCGACCTGCGCTCGGCAGACAGACTACCGCGGATATTCGCATGAAGATCGCCACCTTCAACATCAACAGCGTCAATCGCCGGCTGCCCAATCTGTTGAGATGGCTGGAGACAGGGCGGCCCGACGTTGTGTGTCTTCAGGAACTGAAGGCGACGGATGCGGCGTTCCCGGCGGCGGCGCTTCGAGAAACCGGTTACAGGGCGGTGTGGCAGGGGCAAGCAAGCTGGAACGGCGTCGCGATCCTGGCGCGAAATGCCGAGCCCGTCGTGACCCGCCGGCGCCTGCTCGGCGATCTGTCCGACACGCAGAGCCGCTACATCGAGGCGGCAGTCGAGGGGATATTGATCGGCTGCATCTATCTACCGAACGGCAATCCTCAACCTGGACCCAAGTTCACATACAAGTTGGCTTGGTTCGAGCGATTGAAAGCCCACGCAGCCGAACTGTATGCGACGGGCCTGCCGGTCATCCTGGCCGGCGATTTCAATGTCGTGCCGACCGATGCCGACATCTACCCGACGAAGTCCTGGGCCAAGGACGCGCGGCTACAGCCTGAAAGCCGGGCGGCGTTTCGTCAGCTCCTCGAACAGGCGATCCGTGCCCGCCATCCGACCGACCCTATCTACACCTTTTGGGACTACAAGCGTGATCGCTGGGCGCGCGATGCGGGCCTGCGGCTGGACCACCTTCTGCTCAGTCCGGTGGTGGCAAAGCGGCTGATCGATGCACGCGTTGACCGGGACGTCCGAGGCGAGGAGGGGGGTCAGCGATCATGCGCCAACGTGGATCGCTCTACGTCAGCCACGTCGTCGTGGTGCTTGACTTGATAACGATCTCCTTCTGGAAGTGATGTAATACCATGTGTGGACGGCCCCTAGTCTTCAAGTCCGGCACGGACAACATCGCGGTTTCCTTCCCCAGGTCTGAGTGACATCGAGGGACAAACCGTCAAAGGCACCCCGAGCAGCCGCTTCGTTGCGGGCCAGGGTCAAGCCCCGTAGCCGCGTAGCGGGCCGCCCAGGGGCGGCGGGCTTGAGGCTGGTCCGCAACGAAGGGATCATCATCGGGGCCGTTCGGC
>DASYBP010000408.1:0-7989 GCA_036500715.1 Rhodopila sp. | reverse complement strand
CGCGACGACGCAAACAGCCCCACCCGGTGAGACCACGCACTGGACCGCCGCCGCGATGGCCAAACACATCGGCATCAGCGTCAGTTCGGTGCAGCGCATCTGGCGCAAGCACGGCTTGCAGCCACATCAGGTCCGTCAGTTAAAGCTGTCCAACGCGGTTCGCCGCCAAGCTGCTCGATATCGTCGGACTTTATGTCGATCCTCCCGCGCATGCGGTGGTGCTGTCGATCGACGAGAAGAGCCAGATCCAGGCGCTCGACCGCACCCAGCCGGGCTTGCCCATGAAGAAGGGTCGCTGCGGCACGATGACGCATGACTACAAGCGCCATGGCACAACCACGCTGTTCGCCGCGCTCAATGGGCTGGACGGCAAGGTGATCGGACGCTGCATGCAGCGTCACCGGCATCAGGAATTCATCCGCTTTCTCAACACCGTCGAGGCCGCAATACCGAAGGGTAAGCTGATCCATGCGTCCGGTAGGCCTCCGTCGAGGCTCAAATACGACGAACGCAGCCCACAGCGCCTCTGTTCGCGCGACAAATCTTGTGTCGTGAGTCTGGGCTCGCCTGGCGAAGCCGATTGCCACCCAAGTTTGACCGAACGCAGGCTTGTTCAGACCTTCCCTAACACGAATTTTTGCGCGGAAAACGGCAATTCTCGGCGGATGCCCTCGTAGCCGCGAATGCCCGCTTTGGGTCGCAAGCGGCTGTCCCGCCAGGGCCTCACCGGCTGCCCGACGGCTCGGGCAATTGCGATCGGTCACGGTCCCGCGTTCGGTGCACACCTCGGCTCCATCATAGAACCGAAATGTCCTTGCAGTCAGGCTTCATCGCGCGAAGCGCGGTTTCCAGCCGCGCCCAGTCGCCAGCCGCGTGCGGTATGCCAAACCGCAGCCAGTCGGGCCTCGCCTGGAACGGTCGCGTCAGGATGCCCGCCCGGCACAGATGGCGGAACCATCCGTCGGCTGCTTCGTGGCACGCCAGTCGGAACAACGGTGTGCCGCCGACGATCTCGAACCCCACGGTTTGCAGCAGCCGGTCCAGCCGGGCGGCCTCATTGCGCAGTCGCTGCACGGCCTCGCAGAGCCAGGCCTCGTCGGCCAGCGCCCTGGCGCCGATCTCCAACGCAGGCCCGGAGACCGGCCACGGACCCAACGCCGCCTGGATGCGGGCGCTATCGTCGCCACAGGCGACGGCAAACCCAAGTCGTACGCCTGCCAGCCCGTAAGCCTTGCCGAGGGAGCGCAACACCATAGCTCCCGCATCCGGCAGGCGGGGAATCAGGCCGGCCCGCCAATCCAGGACATCCATGAAAGCCTCGTCGACGATCAGCCGGCCACCCCGTCGGGCCAGGATGCGGGCCATATTCGCCAGGTCATCCGCGGCGCAGATGCGCCCATCCGGGTTGTTCGGATTGACGACGACACCGACATCGAAACCGGCGAGATCCGCGAGCGCCGGCACGGTCACCACGTCGGCGCCGGCCGCCCGCCAGCACGTCTCGTGCTCCTGATAGGTAACGCCCAACACACCCACGCGACGGGCCGGAAAGATCCGCGGCAGCCATTGGATCAACGCCTGGCTACCCGCGGCGGCCACGATACCGGCCGACGCCCGCGCCCCATATGCCCGCCTCGCCGCGGCCTCGAGCGCGTCATGCGCCGACGCTTCAGGCAACCGGGTCCAGGCGGCCCGCGAAACCGCCCCCACCGGATACGGTACGGGGTTGATGCCGGTTGAAAGATCGATCCAGGGTTCGGGCGCATCCGGGAACGCACACCTAGCGGCATTGAGGTTGCCGCCGTGATGCCTTATCGCGAGCGCGCCCGGTTTCCCCGACCTCATGCCCCATCTTTCCAATTGCGAACTGGCGCTGGCCGCCTTGATCCTGGAAGCGGCGATCGGCTATCCTGCCTTCATCTACCGCGCCATCGGACACCCCGTCACCTGGATCGGCGGTTTGTTGGCCTGGCTCGAGACCCGCCTCAACGTGCCGTCGGCCTCCGACCGCCAACGACGTATGCGTGGGGCTTTGGCGCTTGCGGTGCTGATCGCGGCTGTAGTGGGTGCGGGATTTGTCCTCAACCTCGGGGTTTCCACCCGGCCGATCGGCGCGTGTGTGTTGATCGTGGCTGCCACCAGCCTGCTCGCCCAGCGCAGCCTGCACCAGCATGTTGGCGCCGTCGCGGACGCCCTGGAGGCGCATGGGCTGGAGTCCGGCCGCACGGCGGTCGCAATGATTGTTGGTCGCAATCCCGCCTTTCTGGACGAGGCCGGCGTGGTGCGAGCGGCGATCGAAAGCCTGGCGGAAAATTTTTCTGACGGCGTCGTCGCCCCGGCGTTCTGGCTGGCGATCGGCGGTCTGCCGTGCGGGGCGGGCTACAAGGCCGTCAACACCGCCGACTCGATGGTTGGCCATCGCACCCCGCGCTACGCCGCTTTCGGGTGGGCAGCGGCCCGGCTCGACGACCTGATCAATCTTCCCGCATCGCGCCTGTCGGCTGCCTTTATTGTCCTCGCAGCACCCGCTGTCGGCGGCTCATCGCGAGAGGCGATTGCGGCGATCTGGCGCGACGCCCGCCGTCACAGTTCGCCGAACGCGGGGTGGCCCGAAGCCGCGATGGCGGGTGCGCTGGGACTGCGGCTAGCGGGTCCCAGGGTCTACGGCGACACACTTGTTGACGACGCCTTCATGGGCAACGGCCGGCACACCACTACTGTTGCGGACATCTCTCGCGCACTGCGGCTGTACCAGGCGGCTTGCGTGGCGCAATGGCTTGTGCTGCTCGCCATTGTGCTCATCTGGCGAGGCTGAGCAGGCGGTCGAGGTTGATATCCGCAGTGAGATGATCGGCCAGTGCGTCAAGCACCCGATCGATATCCGCCTCGTAGGACATCCCGCCGGACGTGGCGCCGAACCACGCCAGCAGCGCGGCGCGCTGGCGGTCATCGGCAAACAGGCCGTGCACGTAAGTGCCGCGAATACGGCCGTTGGCCGACGCCGCGCCATCCTCGCCCCCCGCAGCAAACCGAAGCAGCCGCCGAACGCAGTCCGGCCCTTCGGTTCGCCCGATATGCATCCGGTAGCCGTGAAACGGCACGCCATCGGCAAGCGATGTTCCGCTCACCTCGGTCAGCGTCTTGTCACGCGTGAGCACCGTGCGCACGTCGAGCAGACCAAGCCCCGCGGTGCTGCTGGGATGGCCCTCGATACCCTCGGGATCGGCGAGAAAATGACCCAGCATCTGATAGCCGCCACAGATTCCGAGTACGCGCCCGCCGCGCCGAACATGCGCACGAATGTCAATATCCCAGCCGTTGCGCCGAACATCCTCGAGGTCTGAGATTGTCGTCTTGGACCCCGGCAGGATGACCAGATCGGCATTGCCCGGCAGCGCCCGTCCGGGTTCGACAATGTCCACGCGCAGCGACGGCTCCAGCCGCAGCGGGTCGAGATCGTCGAAGTTGGCGATGTGGGCGAGACGGGGAACCGCGACCGTAAACGGTCCCTCCACAACTGACTGTCGGGCGACCGGCCGCCGGCTGTCCAATACCATCGCATCTTCCGCCGGAAGCCGCCCGGCGTCCCGGAAATGGCTGACCAGTCCCAGGGCGGGCCAGCCGGTACGTTCGGCAATGAAATCCATCCCCGAACGGAACAGCGTCGGATCGCCGCGAAACTTGTTCACCAGAAATCCCGAAACCAAAGCCGCATCTGCCGGATCGAGCACAGCCTGGGTGCCGACGATCTGGGCGATCACCCCGCCTCGGTCGATGTCACCGATCAGCACGACCGGCACGCCGGCCGCCCGGGCGAACCCCATGTTGGCGATATCGTTGCGCCGGAGATTGACCTCGGCCGCGCTTCCGGCGCCCTCGATCAGGACGATGTCCGCTTGGCTCTTTAATCGCGCGAAGCTGTCCAGGATCTGCGGCAGCCACCGGGGTTTGGCCGACTGGAAATCCTGCGCCGTCGCAGCGCCGATCATCTGCCCCAGGACGACGACCTGCGAACCGATGTCGCTCTGCGGTTTCAGCAGCACCGGATTCATGTGAACCGAGGAACCGACACGGCAGGCGCGCGCCTGCAGCGCCTGCGCCCGCCCGATCTCCCCGCCGTCCGTCGTCACCGCGGCGTTGTTGGACATGTTCTGCGGCTTGAAAGGAAGCACCCGCATCCCGCGATTGCTTAGTGCGCGGCACAGGCCCGCGACGATCAGCGATTTTCCAACATCGGCCCCGGTGCCTTGGAACATCAACGCTTTCGGCATCAGAACTCGATTCCGGCCTGCGCCTTAACCCCGGCCGCGAAGTGGTGCCTTATCAGTGTCATTTCGGTGACGAGATCGGCGATGGCAATCAGGTCGGGTTTCGCGTTGCGCCCGGTCACCACGATGTTGAGGTCGTCGCGACGTTCGCGCAAGGCCGCGACCACCTGCGGCAACGGCAGGTAATCATAGCGCAGCGCGATGTTGAGTTCATCGAGCACCAGCAGCCGGATCATCGGATCATCCATCAGCGCGCGCGCCCTATCCCAGGCCCGCGCGGCGGCCGCGATATCGCGCTGGCGATCCTGCGTTTCCCAGGTGAAACCCTCGCCCATGGTGTGCCACTCGATCAGGTCGGCAAACCGCTCGAGTGCCGCCCGTTCGCCGGTCTGCCAGGCGCCCTTGATGAACTGCACCACTCCGACCCGCCAGCCATGCCCCAGCGCGCGCAGCACCAGACCGAAGGCAGCCGTGGATTTGCCCTTGCCTGGCCCTGTGTTGACGATCAGCAGACCTTTGGACGTGATCGTCTTGGACGCGACCTCGGCGTCTTGAACCTGCTTGCGCCGGATCATTTTCGCCGTGTGCCGGCGATCCGGGTCATCGGCTTCGGTCATTTGCGCTGCTCCTCGTCCTCGAGCGGACCGCGTGGGTAGGTTTGACACGCGATCGCACCGGTAGCATACAGGCGCCTTGTTTCGATGGTCCCTCCAACCGGAGGGTTAAACGGGAATGCGGGCGACACGGGCAACCGAGCCGAGACCGCAGCTGCCCCCGCAACTGTAAGTGGAGATCCGAGCGCCGACAAAGCCACTGGAAACCTGGCCGCCGAACGGCGGCTTTCTGGGAAGGCGGCGCAAGGAGATGACCCACAAGCCAGGATACCGGCCGACGAAACAGTACTGACGCGACGGGCGGGGTGCCCCGGCGCGGTGCTGCCAGCGGCTGATCCGACGCGCCGGATTAATCGCAGTGCCCAAGGCGTTCGGCGGAGATGGGCATGCGGCAGGCAATGGCGAAAATACCGGTCACAATCGTCACCGGGTTCCTTGGCGCCGGCAAGACGACCCTGATCCGACATTTGCTGGAACATGCGGCGGGCCGGCGACTTGCCCTGATCATCAACGAATTCGGCGATGTCGGTGTGGACGGAACGATCCTCAAATCCTGCGGGACCGAGAGTTGTTCCGCGGAGGCCATCATCGAACTTGCCAATGGCTGTCTATGCTGCACCGTCGCCGACGACTTCATGCCGGCCATGGAAGCGCTGCTGGCAAGGACGCCTGATCACATCGTTATCGAAACCTCGGGACTGGCGCTGCCGAAGCCACTGGTGAAAGCGTTCGACTGGCCGGACATCCGCACAAAGCTGACCGTGGACGGCGTGGTCGCTGTTGTCGATGGGGCCGCGGTCGCGGCAGGGCGCTTTGCCGACGACCCGGTGAAACTCGCGGCGCAGCGGGCCGCGGACGCCTCGATCGACCATGAAAATCCGCTGGAAGAGGTGTACCAGGACCAGCTTCTGTGCGCCGACCTGATCGTGCTGAACAAGACCGACCTGCTGACCGCCGAGGTTGCCCGCCGGGTCACCGCCGAAATCCAGGCGACGATCCCGCGGGCGGTGAAGATCGTGCAGGCCCGTGATGGAAAAATCGATCCCGCGGTTCTGCTGGGTCTGACGGCGTCGGTGGAGGACGATCTGGGGCAGCGGCCGTCCCGGCACGATGCCGAGGCAGGCCACGATCACGACGACTTCGACAGCTTCGTCGTCGATATTCCGGCGACATCGGACCCGTCCGGACTGCTTGCCCGCCTCGCTGCTGTCGCCGAACAGTTCGACGTGCTGCGGATGAAAGGCTTCGTCGAAATCACCGGCAAGCCGATGCGACTGCTGGTCCAGGGCGTGGGCCAGCGGTTCCGCCAGCAGTTCGACGCCCCCTGGGCGCATGGCCAGGCGCGGCGCGGCCAACTGGTGGTTATCGGCGAGAAGGGGCTCGACCGGGACGCGATCGCCGCCTTGCTGGCGGGCTGAGGTCTGACCGATGCACCTGCTGCGTGTGGAATCCCGCTCGATCGATGGCATTGCCGGGGCCATGGACCTCGCGCAGACGCCGGCCGACATCGTCGCGCTGTCCTTTTCCGACACCGACCTCGCCGTCCTCGCCGCAGCATGGGAGACCGACAAGGGCACCCTGCCAAGCCTGCGGCTGGCTAGTCTGACCGCATTGCGGCATCCCTACTCGATCGACCGCTACGCCGAGAAGGTTCTGTCCAAGGCCCGCTTTGTGCTGGTCCGATTGCTCGGCGGCATGGACTATTGGCGCTACGGCGTCGACGAAGTTTCCGCCCTGGCCCGCTCATCCGGGTTCCATCTGGCGATCGTGCCGGGCGACCAGCGGGAGGACGCGCGGCTGGACGAGGCGTCCACGGTTGCGCCCGCGGCGCTGCGCCGGATCGGCGCCTGTTTCGCCGCCGGCGGGGTCGAAAACATGGCCGGGTGTCTGCGGTTCATCGCCGGCGAGATTGCCGGGGCGCCGGCTTCGACAGCCCCGGCGATTGAGTTGTTCGATTCTCCTCCGGCAGATCCCTTTGGCTTGTTCCCGGTGGCAATGCGGCCCGCTGCGCCAGGTGCCGCCTCGGCTCTGATCGTGTTCTACCGCACCTGGATGACGGCCGCCGATACCGACCCTGTTGTCGCGCTGGGGAACGAACTGTCCGCGCGCGGCTTCCGGGTAACCGCGGTTTATCTGACCAGCCTGAAGGACCCGGCGGCGATCGGGCCGTTGCGCGCACTGCTGCGGGCGGAGCGCCCCGACGTCATTCTCAATCTCACCGCGTTCTCTGCTCGATCCGACCATGGCGGATCGGTCCTAGACGAGGCCGATGCGCCGGTTCTGCAACTGGCGCTGAGCGGCGGCGATCATGCGCAATGGATGCAGTCCCAGCGCGGTCTGGGGCCGGCCGACCTGGCGATGAACGTCGTCCTGCCGGAACTGGACGGCCGTATCATCGCCGGCGCTATCTCCTTCAAAGGCGAGATCCAGCGCCACGATGCGCTGCAGTTCACCCGTCTGGTCCACCAACCGGAACCAGCCGGTGTCCGCTACGCCGCCGATCTTGCGCTTGCCTGGGCGCGGCTCGCCCGAACCCCACGGGCAGAGCGGCGCCTGGCATGCGTTCTGTCTGATTATCCGGCCAAGGCCGGACGGACTGGCTACGCTGTCGGCCTCGACACGCCGCGCAGCGTTGTCCGCATCGCCGCGCGGCTGGCGGACGAGGGCTTCTCGGTTGCCCCGCCGAACGACGAGGCCACGCTGAGCGCTGCCCTGTCCGCCGGTCCGTCCAATCCGGTGCTGAGCCTTTCCGACTATGACCGGCTGCTGGCCGCCCTTCCCGCCCGGTTTGTCGAGCAACTGCGCTCCGCCTGGGGCGATCCCGAGGGCGACAATTACGTCGAAGACGGTTGGTTCCGGTTCAGGGTCGTCCGTGCCGAAGATCTGCTGATCGCGGTGCAGCCGGATCGTGGCCGTCCGGTCTCCCGCAAGGCGGACTATCATAATGCGCTGCTGCCGCCGCGGCAGGGCTATGTGGCGTTCTATCTGTGGCTGCGCATGATCGAGCGGGTTCATGCGGTCATCCATTGCGGCACGCACGGGACGCTCGAATGGCTGCCAGGCAAGGCCACGGCGCTGTCGGAAAGCTGCGCCCCCCGAGCGGTCCT
>DASYBP010000407.1:0-2503 GCA_036500715.1 Rhodopila sp. | reverse complement strand
CTCCGCCAGTTCATCGCGTAAATCCCCAGAACCGCTATAGCTCTTTCTTCTCTCGCTTACTGTCCCTAACCACAAACGGGAAAAAGGGCGAAAGAGGGTGGCGACGAGTGTCGGAATCCGTTTGTCCCTGCCGTGGCCTTGATCTGCCTCGGTCGGATGGTCCGGTTGGCCCAGCGAGGCGCCGTACGCCTTTTTGGCGGCCAGCGTCGCGCCGGTTCGGCCGGGATCATGCGGCGCTCTTTCTCGCTCAAGGCGGCAAATCGAAATCTATCCGCAGTCCTGCAGTCCGCCAATGACTACGATTTGCTGCCCCACCGCCATCGCCGCAGCTAACCCGTCTTTCGCAACTCGACCCTGATTTCAGAAATTTTGCTCCTGCGGGAGGCCGATGAGGCCAGGACCGGCGCGGTTTCGTCCGACGGGAGTTGCCTGAAACCGCGTGCGGTGCCGACCAAGGGTCTTGCGAAACGGCTGCCGGCTTTGGAAGGCTGCCGTTATGTTTCTGCGCCACAAGCTGCGCCGCAAAGACGGCAAGGAGCACCGCTATTGGAGCATTGTTGAGAACCGCCGGGTGTCGGGCGGGCGGACGGTGCAACGGCATGTGCTGTATCTGGGTGAGATCAACGACAGCCAACGCGCGGCTTGGTGCCGGACGATCGAGGCGTTCGACGAAACTGGGCAAGCCGGCAAACAGATTGCGCTGTTTCCCGATGATCGTGCGGCGCCGGCGTTGGCCTGCGATGTCGTGCATGTGCGGCTCAGCGGTCTGCGTCTCCGCCGGCCGCGGCAATGGGGTGGATGTTGGCTGGCGTGCCATCTGTGGGATCAGCTTGAGCTGGATGCGTTCTGGTCGCCGCTTCTGCCAGCATCGCGGCAGGGGACACGCTGGTTGAGCGTGTTGAAGACGCTGGTCGCGTATCGGCTGATCGATCCGGGTAGCGAATGGCGGCTGCACCGGCACTGGTTCGAACAGAGTGCGATGGGCGATCTGCTGGGTGAGGACTTCGGCCTCGTGCAGAAAGACAATCTGTATCGCTGTCTCGACAAGCTGCTGGCCCACAAGAACGATCTGTTCAGCTTCCTGCAGCAGCGCTGGAAGACCCTGTTCGATGCGAATTTCGACGTCCTGCTCTACGATCTGACCAGCACATATTTCGAGTGCGATCCTCCTGGCGCGGGCAAACGGCGGCATGGCTATAGCCGCGACAAACGCTCCGACTGCGTTCAGGTGGTGATCGCCTTGATCGTCACACCGGATGGTTTGCCGCTGGCCTACGAAGTCATGCCCGGCAACACCTCCGACAAGACGACGTTGCGCGACTTCCTCAAACGCATCGAAGCGCAATATGGCAAGGCCGGGCGCACCTGGGTCATGGACCGCGGCATTCCGACCGAGACGGTGCTGGCCGAGATGCGATCCGCCGCAACCCCCACGCATTACCTGGTGGGCACACCGCGCGGGCGGCTCAGCCAGTTGCAGCAAGAGTTCCTGGCCAAGCCGTGGGCGCAAGTTCGCGACCAAGTCCAGGTGAAGTTGGTCGAACAGGACGGCGAACTTTACATCCTGGCACGCAGCGGCGCGCGCCGCGACAAGGAACAGGCGATGCGCCGGCGGCGACTGAGGAAACTGGTCAAGCGCCTGCACGAACTACGTCAGCAGAAACTCACCCGCGACCAGTTGCTGATCAAACTGGGGGCCGCACGCAAAGAGGCTGGCCCGGCGGTCTGGCGGATCATTGACCTGCGGTTGCCCGACAAGGACCAGGCCGTCAGTCCAAACACTTTCGGCTTTCGCCTGAACTGGCAGAAACTGCGAGAAGCCCGCCGCCGCGAAGGGAGTTATTTGCTACGCTCGAATTTGACCGATGGCGACCCGGCGCAACTTTGGGCCTTCTACCTGCAACTGACCGAGGTGGAGCAGGCGTTCAAGGAATTGAAGGACGATCTGGCGATCCGACCGGTCTATCACCAGACCGATGCGCGGATCGAAGCGCACATCCTGGTGGCCTTCCTGGCCTACTGCCTGCAGGTCACGCTGAAGCAGCGGCTACGGGCCTTGGCGTCGGGACTGACGCCGCGGTCGGTGCTGGACAAGATGGCGGCAATCCAGATGGTCGACGTGCATCTGCCGACGACGGATGGCCGCACCGTCATCCTGTCGCGCTTTACCGAACCCGAGCCCGACCAGGCGCTTCTGCTGCAGCGGCTGAAGATCGACTTGCCCGCTCAACCGCCACCCCGGATCATGTCGGACGGCACGCCGATGGCGAAATGACCACCGCCCTTGTGGTGCCGACCTTGCAGCAACAAACCACGGGAAACCATCCCCTCCAGGCGATCGCCTGTCGCGAGTTGCGAAAGATGGGCTAGGCGAGACCAGCCCGTCCCAGGCGGCGACCTGGCGCAAGTCCATCGAAGTTTTCGACGAGGACGTCGGACATTGGCGGACACTGGCGCTGTTTCCCGAGGATCGCGCCACTGCGGCGGTGTCCGACAATTCGGT
>DASYBP010000406.1:0-3446 GCA_036500715.1 Rhodopila sp. | reverse complement strand
TTGGCCTCTCGGTTAATTATTGCAAGATAATGGAATATCAGCCCGACCAAAATCGGCTTCTGGTGCGAGCGGGTGTGGGCTGGCACGAGGGAGTCGTTGGTTACGCCACGGTCGGGGCGGATCTCGCCTCGCCGGCAGGTTATGCCTTGCACACCGGCAAGGCGGTTATCACGAACCATCTGTCCGAGGAGGACCGGTTCAGGACACCGACGCTGCTTGCTCAGCATGGTATAGAGCGCGCCGTGAACGTCATTCTGCTCGGTGAGGCGAAGCCTTACGGCGTGCTGGAGGCCGACAGCGAAGCGCCAGGCACCTTTACGGAACAGGACATCGATTTCCTCCAAGGTGCCGCTAACCTGCTCGGGCTGGCGCTCGCGCGCCGCCGGACGATGGACGAACTGCGTCAGTTGAACGAGACCCTTGAGAGCCGAGTGGTGGCCGAGGTGGCCGAACGCCGTCATATCGAGGATGCCTTGCGCCAGGCCCAGAAGATGGAGGCCGTGGGCAGGCTGACCGGCGGCGTCGCCCACGATTTCAACAACCTGCTCCAGGTGATCAGCGGAACCTTGGGCCTGCTTGCCTCTCAGCCCACCGGGGGCGGGCGGCAGGCGCATCTTGTTGATGTCGCACAGCGGGCCGCGGCAAAGGGTGCCCAGCTTACGGCGCAACTCCTGGCATTTGCCCGAAAGCAGACTCTGCGGCCGCAAACCCGCCCGATCAACGAGCTGATCGCCGAGTTCGACGTGTTGGCGATGCGCATCCTTGGGGAGACGATCGAGGTTGAGTTTGCGCTGGCCCAGGACGCCGGCCAGTGTCACGTCGATCCGGCACAGTTCGGCTCGGCGCTGCTGAACAGTAAGCGTAGCGGCGATCCCACGCCCCTTGTGATGTCTAACCGGAATTGACTGGTGCGATGTCGCCTTGCTGTTTCCAGTTCCACGGCAGCAGCGTGTCGAGCTGGTTGCGTTTGGTCTTCCCGGACACGATACGTTTCAGCACGTCGGTCAACCATGCCAGCGGCTCAAGGTTGTTGAGCTTTGCCGTCTGGATCAGTGTCGCGACCATTGCCCAATGCTTTCCGCCGCTGTCCGCTCCGGCAAACAGGGCATTCTTTCGGCCAAGAGCGACGGGGCGCATGGCGCGTTCGACGATATTTGTATCGAGCTCGAAGCGGCCATCGTCGAGGAATCGGACTAGGCCCTTCCAGTGGTTCAGGGCGTAGCGGATCGCCTGCGCCAACGTTGAGCGGCCGGACAAGCGGCCCAGTAGGTCCGTCAACCAGGTGTGCATGGCCTCGACCAAAGGGCGGGCGCGTAGCTGGCGGACCTGCTGGCGTTGCTCCGCGGTTTGGCCGCGAATATCGGCCTCGATCGCATACAGCGCACCAATCCGTTGCAAGGCGTCATGGGCAAGCGGCGAGTTCGTTGCGACATGAACGTCATAGAACTTCCGCCTTGTATGCGCCCAACAAAAGGCCAGGGTCGGTGCGTCGTTCGCCGCGCCAGTGACCAAGCCGCCAAACCCGGCGTAACCGTCGACCTGAAGTAGCCCGCGAAAACCCTTCAGGTGGGTTGCCGGGTGCTCGCCTTTGCGGTCCTCGCTATACGCATAAGCCGCGGCCGGATGACCAGGTCCCGACCAGGGACGGTTGTCGACAGCGTAGCACCACAGCCGTCCGGTCTTGGTGCGACCGCGGCCCGGATCCAGCACCGGCAAGGTCGTGTCGTCGGCAACCACTTTCGGCGAGGACAGAACCGTACTCAGGACCAACTCACTCAGTGGCTCCAGCCACCAGCAGGCGCGCCCCACCCAGTTACACAAAGTGGAACGATCCAGTTCGACACCCTGGCGTGCGAAGATCTGCGACTGGCGATACAGTGGAAGGTGGTCGGCATATTTGTTGACAAGCACGTGCGCCAGCAGCGCCTCGGTCGCCAGCCCGCCGTCGATTGGCCGCTCCGGTGCGGGTGCCTGCACGACGGCGCCTTCGCAGGTCCGGCAGCCATAGCGCGGCCTGCGGATCACCTGAACACGTAGCTGGGCGGGGACGTAATCAAGCATCTCGGAGCGGTCTTCGCCGATCGTATGCAGCGGCGCACCACAGCACCCGCAGGCCTTGTCGGCGATATCGACCATGAGTTCCACTCGCGGCAGATGCTCCGGTAACGAACCGCGATTGCGCTTCGGTGGCTTCGCTGGTCGTTCCGCGGCTGGCTGAGCCGCCTCGAGCTTCGCCACCTGTTCGACGAGCGACTGCTCGATGTCCTCGATCCCCTGTTGCAGGGCTTCTTCGCCAAGACGTTCCGAACGGCGGCCGAAGCGGTTGCGCAGCAGCACCGCGATCAGCATCTGCAAGCGCGTGATCTCGGCCTGCGCCTCGCGCAGCATGTGCTGCAACAGCGCCGGATCCTCGGGCAAAGGGGGCAACGTGGTGGACACCGGCGCACGCTGAAGCGTCGTTGCGAATCGGGTCTAATGAATCCGGCGTGAGCAGCGCCATCAGCCCGCCAGTTCCGGGCGGCGGACGCGGGCAGGCATCCGCCAGTCAATGCCTTCCAGTAACATCGATAGCTGGGCAGGCGTCAGAGAAACCCGTCCCGTGTCGGTGACCGGCCACTGGAAGTGGCCTTTCTCCAGCCGTTTGCTGAACAGACACAGGCCCTGTCCGTCGAACCAAAGCAGTTTAATCAGCCCACCCCGTTTACCGCGAAAGCCGAACAAAGCGCCGCTGAACGGGTCTTCCGCCAGCACCTGCTGGGCCAGCATCGCCAGTCCGTCCATCCCTTTGCGCATGTCGGTGTAGCCACATGCCAGCCAGACATGCGCACCCGATGGCAGAACGATCATCCCCGCAGCGCCGCCAGCACACGGCGCAAGGCACGCGGATCGATCCCGGCGTCGACGCGAACCGTTGTACCGTCGGACAAGGCGATCTCGATCAGACCTGGCGGTCGTGCCGGGACGTCTAGGGATGTCACCGGTTGAGGCGCCACTTCAACGCGGGCAAAACGCCCGATCGCCGCACCTCGCTGCGCTGTTTTCAAAGCATGCCGCCAAGTATAAAGTTGACCCGTGCTGATGCCGTGCAGCCGCGCAACATCTGTCGGCGATACGCCAGGAACCAGGCTTTGTGCCGCGATCGTCTGTTTCTGCTCGGTCGTCCAGCGGCGGCGGCGTTCACCGCGCGGAATCAAATCCATCAGGAGGGTTGGAGCGCTCTTACGACTGGTCGTATGTGCGCTCTCCGATGATGCCGCCGCCTCGGCCGGGTTCGCGTCCGTGTCCATAAGCAGAATCAAGCATACTCAACCCTGGAAAAGCCATGTGGGGGTCGCGTGACGCTTACCAGCGACCAGCCGATAGACCGAATAGCTGCCCTTCGCGCCCTGTTTGCTGGGCCCGACCTGCCGGACACGCTTAGGACTTCGACGGCATACCCTCTTTGG
>DASYBP010000405.1:0-7745 GCA_036500715.1 Rhodopila sp. | reverse complement strand
CCTCGAACTTCGGCACCTGCGCCGCCGACAGGCAGCCGACGGCGGTGATCAGGAACCGGCTGGAAACGCGGTCGCCAGAATCCGTTTCTATGTCCCACCGATTGGTCTGCTGGTCGTACCGGGCGGCGATGA
Organism: Rhodopila sp.; assembly: GCA_036500715.1. Classification (GTDB taxonomy): domain Bacteria; phylum Pseudomonadota; class Alphaproteobacteria; order Acetobacterales; family Acetobacteraceae; genus Rhodopila. Next base: position 7,613 of record DASYBP010000405.1, on the reverse strand, counting down.
CCCTGGTCTTGAACTGGATATCCCGCCGCAGGTCGAGCTTGTCCGTGACGTAGTTGAGGTAGCGTAAGATCTCCGGCTGTTCGGGATATCGGCACGTCCACTCCCACTCCTGCTGAATCTCGTCGGAAAAGGAATAGGAATAGATGTAACTTTCAGAGTCGCACCGCGCGCCAGGGTAGCGGTTCCAGTACCAGGTCCCGCCGACCCCGTCGGCTGCCTCAAAGACGCGGGAGGACAGACCGAGTTGGCGTAGCCGATGCAGCATGTACAGGCCGGAGAAACCGGCCCCGACAACCACTGCATCCAGCTCTTTCGCACGGCTGCCGTTGCTGTCAGCCAGCCGCGATGTCACGTCGTCCATTGCAAACCTCCTCTCGAATGGGTCGCTGTCTCTCTAGGCGGTGGTCTGCTTGCGCAGCTCACCGCCGATTTCGGCGATCAATTGCTTGCCGGCGTCCAGCGCCCCCGCCATCCAGAAGAAGCCGTGGATCAGTCCTTCGTAGTGTGATGACTTGACGCTGACGCCAGCGTCCTGCAGTCGTTTCCCATAGGCCCGTCCCTCGTCGCGCAGCGGGTCGAATTCAGCCGTGATCACCATGGCCGGCGGGAGGCCTTTCAGATCCGTCGCATGCAGCGGCGACGCATAGGGGTTCTTGCCATCACCGGGTGACGCCAGGTAGTGGTCCCAGAACCACTCCATACCTGCCTTGGTCAGCAAATAGCCGTCAGCGTTCTCGCTATAGGAGGCCGACGTGGTGCCTGCCGCGGGCGCCGTCACCGGGTATATCAGCAACTGATACGACAGGGGCGGCGCGCCCCGATCCCGGGCCATCAGCGCCACCGCCGCCGCGAGATTGCCGCCCGCGCTGTCGCCCGCGACGGCGACGAATCGCCCGTTGGCGCCAACCGCCTGCGCGTGCTCCGCCAACCATCGCGTGGCGGCATAGCAATCGTCGACGGGTCCGGGGAACTTCGTTTCTGGGCTAAGCCGATAATTCACTGACGCAACCACGCACTGCGACGCATTCGCGAGCGCTCGGCATGGCTTGTCGACGATCTCGATGTCACCGATGACCCAGCCGCCACCATGGAAATAGACCACCAGGGGCAGCGACTTGCCAGGGGCCGGGTGGTACAGCCGCACCGGCAGCGCGCCCGCGGGCCCTGGGACCAGGATATCGCGGACTTCGCCGATCGCCTCCGGCTCGCCTTGCAGATCACGAAAACCAAGTGCGACGAGACGCGCCTGCGTCGGACTCATTTGCTCGAACGGCGGCAGGCCTTGCTTTTCGAACTCGTCCAGCAGTGCCCGAACCTGTGGATTTACCGGCATGTCATTACTCCTGCCAATACCCGCGTGGGCCTGGCGATTTTGGTTGCAAATGAACGAAACCCGGTTGGATTCCCAGCCGTCGGTTCGGTAACGGTTACGTTTTCAGGACGTAAGCGCATGTCTGTGCGGCCGCGCGACCGCCAGCTTGCCGAAAGCCTTGAACAGATGGTCATGACACGGTTCTTCGACCGGTTCATCGCCAACCCTCCCTCACGCGCGTTAGCGAATACGACATCGCGATACACGTCAAGCGCGCGGCCGGCGAGGTCCAGCGAGGCTGTCGAATTCCGGTTCGGATCGGGGCTGGCGACCGGGCCTAACCCAGCGCCGCCCGCACCGCCGCCAGCGCCTCGTCGGCCCTGGTCCCGTCGGGCCCGCCGGCTTGCGCCAGGTCGGGCCGGCCGCCGCCGCCCTTGCCGCCCACCGCCGCTGACGCCGCCCGCACCAGATCGACCGCGCTTATCCGGCCGGTCAGATCGGGCGACACCGCGACCACGATGCTGGCTTTGCCCTCAGCGCTGGAAACCAGCGCCACGACCCCGGAACCCTGCTGCTTACCGATCGCGTCGGCCAGGCCCTTCAGGTCGCGAGCCGGAACCTCACCCAGGTTTCGCACTGACAGCATGACGCCGCCCACCTCCTCGGCCGCCGCCGCACCGTCCCCGGTCGCTAGCTTCTTCTGTAGTTCCGCCACCTGGCGCTCCAGCTTTTTGTTGGTCTCCTGCAGGGCGGTGATGCGCTCCGGCACTTCGGCCGGGGCCGTCCGCAGCGCACCCGCCGCGTCGTTCAGCCGAGCCTGGGTTTCGGCCACCAGGGCTTCGGCCGATGCGCCGGTGACCGCCTCGATCCGCCGCACGCCGGCAGCAACCGCGGTTTCGCCGACGATCCGGAAGTATCCGATGTCACCGGTGCGCCGGACATGCGTGCCGCCGCACAGTTCGATCGACCACGCCAGCTTGTTGCCGTCGGGCTCGCCCATGACCACGACCCGCACCTCTTCACCGTATTTCTCCCCGAACAGCGCCATTGCACCGAGTTCCACCGCGGCATCCGGGGTCATCAGCCGTGTCGTCACCTCGGAGTTTTCGCGGATGCGCGCATTCACCTCGGCTTCGACCCAGCGCAGCTCCTCCGCGGTGATTGGTCGCGGCTGCGAAACGTCAAAGCGCAGACGGTCGGGAGCATTCAGGCTGCCTTTCTGCTGCACATGGGTGCCCAGTTTTCTCCGCAGAGCCTCGTGCAGCAGGTGGGTCGCGGAGTGGTGCGCCCGGATGCCGCTTCGCCGCTCGTGGTCGACCGTCGCGACCACCGGGATGCCAGCGCGCGCCACACCGGCCTCGACCCGGCCGAAATGGACGAACAGATCGCCCAACTTTTTCTGCGTGTCGGTCACCCGGACCACCAGGCCGTCAGGGCCGCTGATCGTCCCGGTGTCGCCGACCTGGCCACCGCTCTCCCCATAGAACGGCGTCTGGTTGAGCACCAGCGCAACCTCCGTCCCGGCGTCGGCCGCGTCGGCCTCGGTTCCGTTCACGACAACCGACAAAATCTCGCCCTCGGCGCTTTCCGTCGCGTAGCCAAGGAATTCGGACGCCCCGACTCTTTCCTTGATCTCGAACCAGACCCGTTCCGTGGCGGCATCGCCCGATCCCGCCCAGGCAGCGCGCGCTCTGTTGCGCTGGTCCTGCATCGCCGCATCGAACCCGGCCAGATCGACGCCGCGGCCCTGTTCGCGCAACGCGTCCTGCGTCAGGTCGAGAGGGAACCCATATGTGTCGTACAGCCGGAACGCGACCGGGCCGGGTAGAGCCTCGTGTTCACCCAGACGGCTGGTTTCCTCATCCAGCAGATGCAGGCCGCGGTCCAGCAGCGTCTTGAAACGGGTTTCCTCCAGCAGCAGCGTCTCTGTGATCAGCGCCTCGGCGCGACCGAGTTCGGGGTACGCCGCGCCCATCTGCCGGATCAGCGTCGGCACCAGGCGGTACATGATCGGCTCCTTCGCGCCCATCATCGTGGCGTGGCGCATGGCCCGGCGCATGATCCGGCGCAGCACGTAGCCGCGGCCTTCGTTCGACGGCAGCACGCCGTCGGCCATCAGGAAGGACGTGCTGCGCAGATGATCGGCGATGACCCGGTGGCTACTCTTGAACCGCCCGTCCGGCTCCTGGCCGGTCAGTTCGGCGCTGGCGAGGATCAGGGCTCGGAAGACGTCGATGTCGTAGTTGTCGTGCTTGCCCTGCAGGATCGCAGCGATGCGCTCCAGCCCCATGCCGGTGTCGATCGAGGGGCGGGGAAGCGGGACGCGCGTGCCTGGTGGCCCCTCCTCGAACTGCATGAAGACCAGGTTCCAGATTTCGATGAACCGGTCGCCCTCTTCGTCCGGGCTACCGGGCGGGCCGCCGGGAATGTGTTCGCCGTGGTCGTAGAAGATTTCGGAGCACGGGCCGCACGGGCCGGTGTCACCCATGCGCCAGAAATTATCCGCGGTGGGGATGCGGATGATCCGCTGATCCGGCAGACCGGAGACCTGCTTCCAGATCGTCGCGGCATCGTCGTCTTCCGAGAACACGGTCACCAGCAGCCTATCGCGCGGCAGGCCGTACTCCTTGGTCACCAGCTCCCACGCATAGGGGATCGCAAGTTCCTTGAAGTAATCGCCGAAACTGAAATTGCCCAGCATCTCGAAGAAAGTATGGTGCCGCGCCGTGTAGCCGACGTTATCGAGATCGTTGTGCTTGCCGCCCGCGCGCACGCATTTCTGCGCCGTGGTGGCGCGGACATACGGTCGCTTTTCCTGGCCGGTGAAGACGTTCTTGAACTGCACCATGCCGGCGTTGGTGAACATCAGCGTGGGGTCGTTCCGCGGCACCAGCGGCGAGCTTGCCACGGGCGTGTGGCCGTTGCGGACGAAATAGTCCAGGAAGGCGGCGCGGATATCGTTGCTGCTGGCCATGGCGGTTGGGTGCGTCCCAGTCTGTTGCGTCCCAGTCTGTCATGCGAAAAGTAGTCACGCGAGAGGGTTGCACCTAGCGCAGGGGCGAGGCTGTGTCACGGGTTGAGCAGGTTTCCTCTGGATTTCGTTCCGGACAGGCGGGACCTGGCCCTGGAGGCCTGGTTGATAGCCGAGGCAGATAGCGAGCTGCTGATCCCGACCGTTGAGGTCAAAGCGTGGATCGACAGCCAGGAGACATCCAACCCGCTGCCGCTGCCTCGTCCCGGTGACTCCTCCGCCTAAGCCGCTTTGCGGCGGACAATACGCTATACCCCGGCGGCGCTACCCGAGCTCGCCTCGGCCGCTGCTTGGCATCCAACCTCGATCCGGCCAGCACGCGGGCGTGTGCAGCGAATATGGGCTGCGATCGAAAAGCGCTTGCCGATCACCCGTGCCTGTTCCCACACGGGCGCATCCCGGACGGCGAGAACTCACCTCCGAAGGGTATCGCATGGTCTATCGGGTGCAACCGGACACCGGACTAAACAGGACGGCCGGCAACGTCCAGGTGCTGCGCGTGTTTGGGCCCGACCAGTCCAGGGGCGCGCTTTAAGTGGTCGTGAGTTCGGGGCCGCGGGGTCGTGTCGCTACGCCGACGCCACCGCCTTGTACAATCCACTCTCGAAGGCGGCGAACAGCTTCAGAACCTGCTCATCCGCGAACGGGAGAAGCTGCGTCATGATCACCCCGGTCACGTGCTTCATCGGGTCAACCCAGAAATAGGTGTTGAACAGGCCGGCCCAGGCGAGGCTGCCAGCGCTGCGCCCCGCCGGGCCTGGTTCGGTATTGATGTCGAAAGACAGCCCCCATTTCTGAACCATACCGGGGAACAGATTGGCGTCGTTCGAGCTCGCCGGGACGACCGTCTTCAACGTGACGACATCCAGATCGCCGATATGATTCTGCCCCATTAGGGCGACCGTCTCGGGCTTTAGCACCCGGGCACCGTTGAATGTGCCATTGTGCAGCAACATCTGAAGAAACGCCATGTAGTTGCGCGGCGTACTGAACAAGGCGCCCCCGCCCATGAAGAACTCCGGTCGCTGCGGCATTTCAAATGCCATCGGCTTCAGCGTGCCATCTTGCTGCCGGCTGAACATCGGCACCACCCGAGCCTTCTGCGCTGAACTGATCAGAAAGCCCGTGTCTGTCATGCCAAGCGGCGCAAAGATGTTCTCGCGGAAGTAGACCTCGAGAGACTGGTCGCTGATGGCCTCGACCGCCTTTCCGACCCAATCCATGTTGATGCCATACTCCCAGCGATCGCCCGGGTCGAACACCAGCGGCGAATTGAAGGTGGCGTTCTTGCATTCGCCGACGAACGGCGTGCCGGTCACCTTCTCATACCGGCCCATCGGCTCGCTCCAGATGCTGTATGTGAAGCCGGCGGTATGCGTCAGCAGATGCCGCAGGGTGATCGGGCGCTTGGCGGGACGTAGCTTGGGCGCCCCGTTCGCGTCGAACCCTTCCAGCACTTTGGGCTCTGCCAGTTGCGGCAGCAGCTTGCCCATCGGCTGTTCCAACTGCAGCTTGCCTTGCTCGACCAGTTGCATGCAGGCCGTTGCCGTGATCGCTTTCGTCATCGAGGCGATCCAGAATACGCTGTCGGCGGTTACGCCCGGCCCAAATGCCCCCTCGTATACAATCCCTTTGTCATTCGCGCCTATTGCGACCGTGCCCGGCACGGTCTGGGCATTCACCGCCTGGCGCAGGGCCTGATCCACCTGCCCCAGCGCGGGACTCAGGGCGGGATCGGACTCGGCGGCCTTGGCGCCTGGGCCGGCAACGCCGGCGACCGATGCAGCGGCGGCGAGGGTTGTTGCTACCTTCAGAACATCACGACGGTTAGGATTGATAATTGTCATTTTATTTTCTCCCGTTGTCGCTATTTAGCATCAAGCCAGCAAATCCAGAACACGGTGGGTTCTTACAGTCAATTGGCGAAGATTTTCACGGCAGTACTGTTGCCAAGATTTTTGACGCTATGAACGGACATCAGACTTCATCGATTTTTGTTACAAGTTTCTGTGGATCTGGAAGAAATACCTTGCTGCTTCGAATCGAAAATGCCATCCATTGTCGTCCTCTGTCCCGTCCAGCCGCGACATGCCACAGTTCGGGCCATGCCGGACCCTATCGACACGTGGCTGGCCGCTTGCCCCGACCCGGCCCGCGACCCCATCCAGGGGATGCGGCAAGCCGGTTTGCTCAGCGAGATTCCCAGCTATGCCACGATTGCGCAGCGGAACGCCGCCCTGGTGGAGCGCACCGGCCTGCTCGGAATCGCTAGCGTTTGGGGTGGACCGCAACTCGTCTTCCGCCACTTTCTCACCTTTGGCACCGATGCACAGCGAGCGGAATGGACAGGCCGCGCCTTGTCGGTGGCGATTTCCGAACCCAATGTCGGCGCCCATCCGAAACTGCTGACCACCCGTGCCGAAGCGGTCGAGGGCGGGTTTCGCATCACCGGACAGAAGGCCTGGGTCAGCAACGGTACCTCGGCGGATGCGATCGTCGTCTTCGCCATCACCTCCGAGGCAGACGGTCGCAAGCGCTATAGTGCCTTCATCGTGCCGCGTAGCGCGCCGGGGCTGATAACCACCGACACGCCGGGGTTTCACGCGCTGCGGCCATCGCAGCATTGTTTTCTGACGCTGAGCGATTGTTTCGTTCCGGTTTCTGCGATGCTGGGCGAACCTGGATTGGCCTATGAACGCATGGCGCTGCCGTTTCGCGATATCGAGGATGCCGTCGGCGCGTCGGCGACGCTTGGCGCCATCCGCCACGCACTCGGGCTTCTCGCAGGAACGGCGGCCGCGGAGCAGGTCCCGGAACTCGGTGGCATCGCTGGTTTGACCGCGGTCTTCGCCAACTGCGCTGCCGCCGTCGCCGACGCGCTCGATGCCGGAGCATTCCGTGACGGCGACGCCACACTCGTCGGCCTGCGGTTGCTAGCCACCGACCTGACGGCGCGGCTGCGCACCCAGGCAGAGGTTTTGGCTTCCGGCGACACCGTCCGGGACCGGCTGCTCGAATGCCTCGGCGACCTGGAAGCGGCGCTGGCGATCGCCAGGGGACCGCGTATTGCCCGGCAAACCCGATTGGGCGAAGCGTTGGCCCGCACCGGGAGGACCGAAGCCATATGACCAAATCCGCTGCTGCCAAGCCACTCATCCGGTGCCCCTGGGCAGCGGATGAGGATGCACTGATGCAGGCCTATCATGATACCGAATGGGGCACGCCGCAGCATGACGACCGCGCGCTGTTTGAACTGCTGACCCTGGAGGG
>DASYBP010000404.1:0-8621 GCA_036500715.1 Rhodopila sp. | reverse complement strand
GGTGACGCTGAGTTGCCGAGGCCGCCTGCGGACCGGCGGGCGAGGGGAGGGCGGCTTGACTGGCAAAGGCGGCCCGCCTGGCAGGTCCATCCCCCGCACCCACGCAACAGCGGGATGTTCGGGTAGTTCATGGCCGGGCCTGTCCCGGCCACCCACGACTTCAGCGTGGGCCGCCGAGGTTGCATCCTGCTCGCGAGCGGAACCACGCCCCGCCATAAACATTTCCAGGCGCGTCAGCCACCTGGCTGGCATCGTCGGGGCGTTATCACGCCGCGCTGGGCGGGACAGCACGACCACCGGCGCCGAGCAGCAGGCCGCGAGGAAGTCGTGCGCGGCCTGCCCGATCATCTCCTCGGGGGCCGGCAACCCGATCTTGGTCCGCATCGGCCGCGACAGCCATGGACCCGGTTCCGCCGCCGGTGGCCAAACCGTCTCGTTCAGACCGCCAAGCACAGCCAGATCGACTGACTGCAGTCTGGCTTCGAGAAGACCCCAGAGAAAGATCCGCGGGTGCTCGACGCCGCTGCGTCCCCGCAACGCCCGGCGGGATCGCACGACCTCGCCATCCAGTATCGCGTCCAGCAATCCGGGCAGCACACCCCGTCGCAGGTCAGGCATCGTCCCGGCTGCGTCATGCATCTCGGTGAGCAGAGTGGCCAACGCCTCACCTTCCTCGGCCGCCCACAGCCTGGCGGGACCAGTGACGTCGTCCGACGCGGCCAGCCGTTCCGCGGCCTCGATCACCGCGGTCAGCGCTTCGGCCGGCGCGATCTCGATTGCCGAGTCGTATCGGAGGACCGGTTCCAGAGAGGTTTCGACACGGGCCAGAAACGCCGCCGTTGACGACGCCGGTCCGGCTTGCCGGTCCACGATCTGCCGCAGCCCGCTGATGCCCTGCATCGGCCGAGGACCCCGCAGACACAGCGTTTCCAGCACCCGCGCCGCCTGCCGGCACGCTATTGGACTCATGCCGGCAGCGCAAAATGGGTGTTTCAACAGTGCCAGTAGCGCCGCGGGTGCCAGTTCGTCGGCCACTGCCCGCACCACCAGCCGCAGGAACACGGCCGGTGGCGAGTCCGCCAGAGGCTCGCCGGCGCTGTCATCGGCGACGATGCCGAAACGCAGAAGCGCGTTGGTCACCCGACTGGCCAGGTCGCGGTCGGGGGTCACCAGGGCCGCCCGCGCGCCAGGGGTTTCCAGGGCGTCACGCAGCACCAGCGCAATCGCCTGCGCTTCCTGCTGCTGGTCCGCCGCCGTCAGTCGGGATACCCCGTCCAACGCCACCGGGCTGCGGTCCATCCAGTCATGCAAAGCGCTCGCCGGCAGCAACGCACGCGATAACACGCGAAAGCGGCCCGCCGGCACCGCGCTTGCGCCGCCGGCATCCCAAGCCCCGACATCGCCGCGCGTCGCATCCAGGTCCGCCAACAATCGCGCCAGCCCGGCCTGGGCATGCGAGGCTTCCAGATCGCCCCACGCTACCTCGTCCATCCCAAGGTCCAGATGCGGCAGCACGACCTGGCCCGTCTTCATCCGGGCGACCACTCGCAGCAGCCGTGCCACGGCGGGAACACCGGCCGTGGTGCCGGCGATCAGCACCGGATCGTTCGGCGGATCGTTTTCCCAGGCCGCCGCCTGCGCTTCCAGCAGGGCCACCTGCCGCGCGGCCGGGTTCATCACGCCATTCTCGGCCAGCCAGGCCGGCCAGATGCCCGTGACGATGTGCAGGAACTTCAGCGTCTGCGACCAATGCGCGGCATATTCGGCGTCCGCCGCATTCGGCAGACCTGCGGCTAGATCGATGCCGGCGCGTTCGGCCTCATCCATCAGCGATGCCAGCTCGCGAGCCAACCGCCAAGCACGGTCGGCGGTGTGCGGCGCGCCGCCTTCACCTTTCATCGCCAGAATGAGCGTCGATAAGGCAGCGAGTCGCTGCATCGGCGCCACGGCCGGCGGCAAATCGAGCGCGCCGGTCAAGGTCAGCGGCACCTCGTCCAACGCCCCTAGCGCGGTAATGCGCGGCAGCAGCATCGGGGCGCCATCGCGAACGCGCAGAAACGCCTCGGCCAGAGCGCGCGCGGATCGCCTTGTGGGCAGCAGGATCAGCCCACGGCTGTCGGTTAGCGGATCGTCGCCGCCGTTTTCGCAACATTTGGCCAACCAGCCCCGCGCCAGGGCATCGAGAAACGGCACGTGCGGCGGGACGGTGAAAAGGTTCAGCGCCACGGCCAGCGGGCATCGCCGGTGAAGCGGGCCTCCAGGATCTGTTCCGCTTCCGCCAGATCGGGCGGTGTCGAGAGATGGAACCAGATTCCGTCATGCACCACCGCACGCAGCCGATCCGCGGCGAGTGCGAGGTCCCACGCGCGGTTCATGCTGAAAGCCCCATCCGGCATTCCAGCCAGCAACCGTGGATGAATAAGCTGCACCCCGGCAAAGACATAGGGAACGATCTCGCGCTCCATGCGGCGGCGAGGCTTGCCCCATTTATCGACCGAAAAGTCGCCCAGGCCGACCTCGGCGTGGATGTGGGAGGTCCGATGCACCAGCAGCACTCCATCAAGGCTGTCATCGAGTACCGCCGCCAGCCGGATCAGCGCGGGGATTGGCCCGTTCAGCCAGAACGCATCACCATTGACAACGAAAAACGGGTCCGGCCCAAGCACAGCCAGTGCCGCCCGCACACCGCCGCCGGTTTCCAGCAGCTTCTCTTCCCGTAGCAGTACGGTGCGTGGCGGCGCCGGCCGCTGCTTGAGGTGTGCCGCCACCGCGTCCGCCTGCCAGTGTGCGTTCACCGCGACGCTCTCGACGCCTGCATTCACCAGATGGTCGAAGGCATGGTCCAGCAGTGTGCGTCCGCCCAGTTTCAGCAGCGGTTTGGCCGTTTTATCGGTCAACGGCCGCATGCGGGTCGCTAGTCCGGCCGCGAGAACCATGGCGGAACGAGGCGGTACGGTCATGGTTCAAGTCCTAGATTTCGAGACCCAAATCCAAGATGGGGCGGGTTACGGCGTTCGGCCGGCGGGATCCACCGGTTCAAGGCGGCGGCCAGCGGTTCGGCGGCGGGCCGGGACAGCGCCTGCTCCAGCAGTCGCCACGTCCGCGGGCCATGAACGAGGTATTGCGGACGACCGTCGCGCAACGCAAGCCTTACCCATTGGCAGGCAACGCGCAGATGGCGCTGTGCCGCGCAGGCGTCGAACGCCGCCCGGAAATGCGCCGAGTCCAGTTCGGGCCTCGCAAGGAGATACCGCTCGAAAGCGCGTCGGAGTGTGGCCTCGGGGATGTCCCGCCGCGCATCCTGCAGCAACGAAACAAGGTCGTAGGCTGGATGACCCAACGCGGCGCCCTGAAAGTCGATGAGTCCGATCCGATCGTCAGGTAGCCGGAACAGGTTGCCGGCGAAAAAATCCCGGTGCACGAAGCCGCGCGGCCCGGCCGCGATCGGTTCCAGCGTGGCCGCGAGCGCCGCCGCCACGTCGTCGCGGGCCGCCTGGGGTGCGGCGCCCCCGAACCGGGCCGGCCACCACCACTCGAAGAGCGTGTCCATCGCTGTCGATGCCATTGTCGGCGCGTCCCATAGCGGCAGCCCATCAGGCGGGGCCGCCCGCTGCATCATAACCATTGTATCGACAGCCGCGTTCAGCAGCGGGTCCGGCGGGTCGCCCCGGTCCAACAACAGCGAGACCAGATCGTCGCCGAAATCTTCCTCCAGAACCAGGCCACACGCTTCGTCGGCGGCGAGGATCGCCGGAACCGCCAGACCGATGCCGCGCAGATGCGCCGCGATACGAAGAAACGGGCGCACATCCTCGCTCGCGGGCGCGTCCATCAGCACTGCGCGGCGATCGCCCTTGATCCGCAGGTAGCGCCGGAAGCTGGCATCCCGCGCCAGCGGCTCGGTATCGGTGGGCGATAACCCGTTGCGCGCGAGGAAGATCGCAATCTGATCGTCACGGCTCATGGCGCGAGGGCACCGCGTTCGTCCCATCCGGTTAGGGTCGCTTCCCGAGCCTCTCCGTTGCCCGTCCGCAGAGTGATTGTCAAAGCGCCCGCGGGCCGCAACGATCCAAGCCGATCGGGCCACTCCACCAGAACGATCGCGTCCAGCGCGTCCTCCCAGCCCAGTTCCGTTAGCGAATCGGGTCCCTCCAGGCGCCAAAGATCATAGTGAAACACCTGACCAATTCTGGTGTCGTAGATCTGCAGGAGGGTAAATGATGGACTGGGCACCTCCATTGCGTCATCCCCGGCCGCTTCCCGCAGGAAGGCTCGCGCCAAGGCGGTTTTGCCAGCGCCCAGCGGACCTTCCAGCAGGATGCAGTCTCCAGGCCTGGCGACCGACACCAGTCGCCGCGCCAAAGTTTCCGTTGCGGACAGATCGGGCAGGGAAACAATCAGCGGGCTGGACATCGGGCCAATCTGAACCATCGATCGATTCGGCTGCAACAGTTCGGGTTTGTCGCGCGTGCACCCCATGCTACAGGTCAGCCATAAACCGACACGCACGAACCCACGGCGGACATTCGATGAACCAGTATAGCATTGGGACCAGCACCCGGGCCTTCTTTTCCGCGCCGCTGGCGGAAACCGATCCGGAACTCGCAGCCGCGATCCGCGCCGAACTCGGCCGCCAGCAGGACGGTATCGAACTGATCGCGTCGGAGAACGTCGTCTCCGCCGCCGTGCTCGAAGCCCAAGGGTCTGTGCTGACCAATAAATACGCCGAGGGTTATCCCGGCCGCCGCTACTACGGCGGATGCGAATATGTCGATGTGGCGGAAAACCTGGCGATCGATCGGGCGAAGCAGTTGTTCGCCTGCGCTTTCGCCAACGTCCAGCCGCATTCTGGCGCCCAGGCCAACCAGTCCGTGTTCCTCGCACTACTGAAGCCAGGCGACACTGTGCTCGGCATGAGCCTCGACGCCGGCGGCCATCTCACCCACGGCGCCGCGCCCAACCTCTCCGGCAAATGGTTCCGCGCGGTGCAGTACGGCGTCCGTCGCGAAGACGGTATCCTGGACTACGACGGACTGGAACACCTCGCCCGCACCGAGAAGCCCAGGCTCATCATCGCCGGCGGATCGGCCTACCCGCGCTTCATCGATTTCCCCCGTATCCGCAAAGTCGCCGATGAGATCAGCGCCTTCTTCATGGTCGACATGGCGCACTTCGCCGGCTTGGTAGCGGCCGGACTGTTCCCCAGCCCCTTGCCGCATGCCCATGTCGTCACCACGACCACCCACAAGACCCTGCGCGGCCCCCGCGGGGGCATGGTCCTGAGCAACGACCCGGAGATCGGCAAGAAGATCAATTCAGCCGTCTTCCCCGGCCTCCAGGGCGGGCCGCTGATGCATGTCATCGCTGGCAAGGCCGCTGCGTTCGGCGAAGCCCTGCGACCAGAATTCCGGGCCTACCAGAAAGCCGTGCAGGACAACGCGCGGGTGCTCGCCGAGACATTACAACAGCAGGGCCTCGATATCGTCAGCGGCGGCACCGACAGCCACCTGATCCTGGTGGACCTGCGGCCCAAGCGCGTCACTGGCAAGGCGGCCGAGGCCAGCCTCGAGCGCGCTCGTATGACCGCCAACAAGAATGCCATTCCGTTCGATCCGGAAAAGCCGGCAATCACCTCCGGGGTGCGACTGGGTTCCCCCGCCGGCACGACCCGCGGCTTCGGCACCGAGGAGTTCCGTGAGATCGGCCTGATGATCAACGAAGTTCTCGAAGGTCTCGGCCGGACCAATGACACGGCCAACGCCGCCGTCGAACGCGAGGTCGGCGCTCGCGTGAAGGCACTATGCGCGCGCTTCCCGCTGTACCCGACACGGTAATTCGCCGATGCGCTGCCCGTTTTGCGGTTTCGACGACACCCAGGTGAAGGACAGCCGTCCCACCGAGGACAACGGCGCGATCCGTCGCCGTCGTTTCTGCGGCAATTGCGGTCAGCGCTTCACAACGATCGAACGCGTGCAACTGCGCGAACTCACGGTGATCAAGTCGGACGGCCGTCGTGTCCCGTTCGACCGCGACAAGCTGGCCCGATCCATTCGTGTGTCGATGCGCAAGCGGCCGATCCCGGAGGAGCGGATCGAGCGGATCGTCAACTCGGTTGTCCGTCAACTCGAGGCGTCAGGCGACAGCGACATTCCCAGCAAGCAGATCGGCGAATTGGTAATGGACACGCTGAAGGAACTCGACAAGGTTGCCTATGTCCGGTTTGCCAGCGTCTACCGCAACTTCCGCGAAGCGAAGGACTTCGAGGATTTCGTCGGCGGCCTGGGTGCGGTTGCGGAGGAATAGGGTGGGATCCGATCACCCTCTCGTCATATCCCCGCCCCCTCTCAGGGCCGCGACATCACCGCAATGACTTCCGCCCACCGCTCCTACATGCAAGCCGCCCTGGCGCTCGCGCGCCGGGGCTTTGGCACCACCTGGCCAAACCCGTCCGTCGGCTGCGTCATCGTCCGTGATGGCCGCGTCGTCGGCCGCGGCACCACCCAGCCCGGCGGCCGCCCCCACGCTGAAGCCATCGCGCTTGCGATGGCGGGCGAGCAGGCCGAGGGCGCCACAGCGTACGTCACGCTGGAACCTTGCTGTCACTGGGGTCGCTCGCCGCCGTGTACCGATGCGCTGATTGCTGCCGGTGTTTCGCGCGTTGTCGCCGCCGCCACCGACCCGGACAGCCGGGTCAACGGCCAGGGTCTGCAGCAACTCGAGGCCGCGGGAATCGTCGTCGAAGCCGGTTTGCTGGAAGCCGAGGCCCACGAAACCCTCCTCGGCTTCCATCACCGGGTCACACTCGGCCGCCCGATGGTGACTTTGAAGCTGGCCTCAACACTCGACGGTCGTATTGCCACCCGTGGTGGCGAAAGCCAGTGGATCACCGGCGCGCAGGCCCGGCGCATGGCCCATGCCATGCGCGGCCGGCATGACGCGGTCATGGTTGGCGTCGGCACCGTGCTCGCCGACAATCCGGACCTGACCTGCCGCATCCCCGGCTTTCGTCCCACGCCCAACGTGCGCGTCATTGCCGACAGTCATTTGCGCACGTCCCTGACGTCCCGCCTGATAACAACGGCCAAGGACGTCCCAACCTGGTTCCTGCTGCGCGAAGGCACCAACCTTGCGCGCGAGGACGCCTTCGTCGATCTCGGCGCCAAACTGATCAAGATCCCCGGTTCCTCGGCCGGTGTTGACCTGAAGGCGGCGATGACAGCGCTCGGCGCCGCCGGCCTAACGCGGGTGCTGGTCGAAGGCGGCGGTCAGCTCGCCGCCGCGCTGCTGCGTGCCGACCTGGTGGATCGGATCGCCTGGTTCCACGCCCCCTCCGTCATGGGTGGCGACGGCTGGCCGGCGGTCCAGGCGTTCGGCGCCGAGACCCTTGACCAAATGCCCCGTTTCCGCCGGGATTGCATAACTGTCATCGGCGACGACATGGTAAGCGAGTACACGAGGCATAACCCATGTTCACCGGCATCATAACCGCCCTCGGGCACGTCCGGTCCATCGACCCGATCGCCCAGGGCCACGACATGCGCCTCGTAATCGGCACGCCCGCGGGCTTCCTGGCCGACCCACCCGTCGCCCTGGGCGCATCCATTGCCTGCTCCGGCTGTTGCCTGACCGCGGTCGAGTTTGGAACCGACTGGTTCGCTGTCGATGCCTCCGCCGAGACGCTCGCCCACACCAAGCTGGGGACCTGGGACGTCGGCTCCCGCGTCAACCTCGAACGCTCCCTGCGCGTCGGCGACGAACTCGGCGGCCATCTTGTGTCCGGCCACGTCGACGGTGTCGGAACCGCCGTCTCCGCCACTCCCGAAAACGCCTCGACACGCTGGATATTCCGTCTGCCCCGCGAGATCGCCCGCTTTATCGCGGTGAAGGGCAGCGTCGCGGTGGACGGCGTATCGTTGACTGTGAACGAGGTGCGTGGTGATACCTTCGGCGTGAACATCATCCCCCACACCGCCTCGGTCACCGGTTTTGGCACGCTGCGGCCGAACGACCCGGTGAACATAGAAATCGATACCCTGGCGCGCTACGTCGCACGCCTGGCGGAGACCGCCTGATGGAACACCTGCAAGAAAAGTTTGTGGCCAGCGAGTTGTCCAAGTACCTGTCCTCCGCCGAAGAACTGATCGAGGAAGCCCGCAACGGCCGGATGTTCATCCTGGTCGATGACGAAGACCGGGAAAACGAGGGCGATCTGATCGTCCCCGCGCAGTTCGCGACGCCCGATGCGATCAACTTCATGGCCCGTCACGCCCGCGGCCTGATCTGCCTCGCCCTCACCCAGCACCGCGTCGAGAAGCTCGGTCTCCCGCTCATGAGCGCGCACAACGGCACGCGCCATCAGACCGCCTTCACCGTATCGATCGAGGCGCGGCACGGTGTGACCACCGGTATATCCGCCGCCGACCGAGCCCGGACTGTCGCCGTGGCGATCAACCCCGACAGCACACGCGACGACATTACGACCCCAGGGCACGTTTTCCCGCTGATGGCTCGGGAAGGCGGCACATTGGTCCGCGCCGGCCATACCGAGGCGTCGGTCGACATCGCCCGCAAGGCCGGTCTCGCCCCCGCCGCGGTGATCTGCGAGATCATGAACGACGACG
>DASYBP010000403.1:0-3473 GCA_036500715.1 Rhodopila sp. | reverse complement strand
CCACAGCGCCGACAAACTGCGCGCGCTGATCCTGGAAAACTTCAACATGAGCCTGGGCAATGGCCTCGGTCGCATCGAGGACCGGGTCTTCCGTATCGGCCACATGGGCGATCTGGGCGTGCTGTCCATGACCGGGGCGCTGACCGGGGTGGAGATGGGCCTGCGAGCCGCCGGCATCCCGCACCGGCCCGGCGGGGCACAGGCTGCGATAGAGTATCTGGCTACGGAGTTGAACGGCTAGCGTGATGGTTCCAAAGTCCGCCATACTGTGGGTCATCTCCGTCGTGCGTACAGCACGCCTGCGGCGTGACGCAGACTTCGGAACCATTAACCACACTAGAAAACAATGGCTTGCTAGTGTCCTTATCGATTCGAAACTCCGTAAAGCGGCTGATCCACATTATAACGGACTTTCGAATCGGGACACTAGCGGGTGCCGACCGGTCTTCCGGCTGGGACAGGTTCTTGCGCCCGCGGTAGCCTGCATCGGGCAGGCGGCGTGAGGTGTCGCGGGAATCAGCCGCGCAGGCCGTGCTGAATGCGCGGCACGGTCGAAGTCTTCCTGGTGTTCCTTCGCCTCGGCTGCACCAGCTTCGGCGGACCGGTCGCGCATCTCGGCTACTTTCGAACCGAGCTGGTGGCGAAGCGGCAATGGGTCAGCGAGGCGACTTTTGCCGACCTGGTTGCGCTTTGCCAGTTCATGCCGGGCCCGGCGTCCTCGCAGACTGGAATGGGGATCGGGCTGCTGCGTGCCGGTCCGCTGGGCATGCTGGCAGCATGGGTCGGGTTCACCCTGCCCTCAGCACTGGCGATGACTGCGTTCGGCTACGGGATCGGGGCGGTCGGCGACGTGTCCGAGGCTGGGTGGCTGCGTGGTCTGAAGCTGGTGGCGGTCGCGGTCGTCGCACAGGCGGTTTGGGGCATGGCTCGATCGCTGACGCCGGACCGCGAGCGGGCAACGGTCGCGGTGGTCGCCTGCCTGCTGGCCCTGGCGATACCGTCGTCGCTGGGCCAGGTGATTGCGATAGTGCTGGGCGGTCTGGCGGGTTTGACAGTCCTGCCAAGGCAGGCAACGGGAACCGAACCGCCGGCAGCGCTGGGTGTGCGTGTCTCCCGCTCGGCTGCGGTGGGACTGCTAGCTGCGTTCGGCGTGGTACTAGCGGGCCTGCCGTGGCTGGCCCGGGTGAGCGGAAGCCACGCGATTGCGTTGGTGGACGCGTTCTATCAGGCGGGGTCGCTGGTTTTCGGCGGCGGGCATGTGGTGCTGCCGCTCCTGCAGGCGTCGGTAGTGCCGCCTGGTTGGGTGGGGCAGGACGCATTCCTCGCGGGGTATGGCGCGACGCAGGCGATGCCGGGACCGGTATTCACCTTCGCGGCGTTCCTCGGCGCGGTCGAAGGACCGTCACCGAACGGCTGGCTCGGCGCATTGGTGGCAACCGTGTCGATCTTCGCTTCGTCCTTCCTGCTGGTTGGGGGGCTGCTGCCATTCTGGGACACGCTGCGGCATCGGCACGGGGCTCGGGCAGCTCTACGCGGGGTAAACGCCGCAGTGGTCGGAGTGTTGCTGGCGGCGCTGTTCACGCCGATCTGGACCGGAGCGGTGCATTCCGGCGCGGATTTCGGGCTGGGGTTGGTCGCGTTCCTGCTGTTGACCCTTTGGGCAACGCCGCCGTGGCTGGTTGTGGTCCTGGGTGCGGCTGCCGGTTGGGGATTGGGGTTCCTCGGGTGGGCCTAGCCGGACTTCGGCCGTTCCGCGAATTCCGGCCGGGACTTTATCGCCGTCGGTAGAGCCGTCGCGGTCTCGTCGCCGAGTTCCGCTAGGTCGGAGTTAGACGACGCGACTTCCTGCTGGCCCGGCGACGAACGAAACAACCTTCGTCCCATCGCGTGCAGAAAGCCCCCTGCCCCCGCCGGCATCAGGAACATCACCGCGATCAGGATCACGCCGTAGACCGCGCCCGGCGCTGCCTTCGACAGCTTATCGGCGATGTTCGGGATGAATTCGATGAACGCGGCACCCAGCAGCGTGCCGCCGATGGAGGCAACGCCGCCAACGATCAGGCCGACGAACAGATAGATCGACACGAGAACGCCGAAGCTGTCTGGCGCCACGAACTGCACCGCGATGGCGCCCAGTGATCCGGCCAGGCCGGTGTACATCGCACTCATGGCGAAGGCGCTGGTCTTCACGACGGGCTGATTGATCCCCATCGCCTCGGCGGCCATGGCGTGGTCGCGGATCGCCATCATGGCGCGCCCGACACGACCGCGCACGACGTTCCATGCGACGATGTAGAGCACGATGGCGACGGCGGCGGTGAACAAGTACAGCCATTGATCGGGCGACAGCGGCAGGCCGAACGGTGCATCTGGCTTGTCGATTACCAGGCCCTGGACGCCCCCGGTCCATTCGTCGATCGCCTTGTATTTCAGGATCTGCGGAATCGCCACCGCGAGGGCAAAGGTGGTCAGAGCCAGATAAAGCCCGCCCAGGCGCAGCGCCGGAAGCCCGACCAGGAAGCCGACGCAGGCGCAAACAACCGCCGAGACCGGCAAGGTGAGCCAGTATGGCACGCTCCCGGTCGTCATCAGGATCGCCGTCGTATAGGCGCCGATCGCGTAGAACGCGCCGTGGCCCAGCGAAATCTGCCCGTTGAAGCCAATCAGCAGTGCCAGGCCCAGAATGGCGATGGCATAGACGATCACCATTGTCAGTTGGAACAGATGATAGTCCGTAAACCAAGCGAGCGGGACGATTACCGCGAGCAGCACCAGAACCGCAATCAGCCAAGGGGTCCGCATGGCCGTCATACCCGACTTTCCACCCTGCGGCCCATCAGGCCGGTCGGCTTGATTGTCAATACCGCCACGATGATCACCAGCGCCAATGTCAGCTTGAGTTCGGTTCCGACCAGATAGGCGCCGCCGAGGTTCTCGATCACGCCCACCGCAAAGCCGCCCAGCACGGCGCCAAGTGGACTGTCTATGCCGCCGAGAAGGGCGCCAGCGAAAGCATACAGCAGGATGCCCGCCATCATGTTGGGGTCCAGAAATACGATCGGTGCCACCATGCAGCCGGCCACCGCGCCGATCGCTGCCGCCAAACCCCACCCCAATGCCAGCATCCAGCCAACGCGCACTCCGACCAGCCGTGACGACGTCGCATTGAACGCAGCGCCGCGCATCGCCAGCCCCAGCCTGGTATGGCGAAAGAACAGATAAACCCCCAACAGCACAATCAGTGTCACCGCCGTCGCGCCAAGCTCGTGGCCCGACAGGTATCCGCCCAGCATCGGATGGTCCGGGAACGGCGTTGGAAACTGCTTGATCGTGTAGTCGAAGAACCAACCGCTCAGACTGTTGACGATCAGGAACAGACCGATAAACACGCCCACCGAGGCAAGGACCGGGGCATTCATCAGCGGGCGCATCAGCACGCGCTCAATCGCCACACCGATGACGAACGACAGCAC
>DASYBP010000402.1:0-3186 GCA_036500715.1 Rhodopila sp. | reverse complement strand
CGCATTGGAGGCGATGTTGACGATGCGGCCGTAGCCCCGCTCCTGCATCCCCGGCGCCACGGCACGATGGTGTGGATCACCCCATCCACATTGACGCGCCGCATACGCGCCATTGCCAGCTTGGAGGGTGGATCACTCCTGGTTTGTCCGTATCATACGTCAATTTCGGAGATATTTACCACCCGCCTGCTAAGACCCTTTTGCGTCCCCCATCAATACCTAGTCGGTGAAGCGGCCCGCCTTTCTCTGTCGCGCTATTGCGGGCGAGACAACGATTATCGCCGCGACGGCTTCCATTGACAGGCAAACCAGCAGCCCGGTGCTGTACGTGCCTTCTGCGTGCTCTAGCTGGCCGAGTAAGATCGGTCCAAACGCGAAACTGAACTGGTTGATTGCGACCACCAGACTGACGATCCGAGCGAAATGCTGCTTCGGAAAATCCTGTTGAACCAGCAGGCCGGGGAGCGATGTCGTATTCCCGACGCCAAGGCCGAATAACACGCACCCCATGTAAAGCAAAGCGGGCGTCGTCGCGGTCGCGAAGACCGTCATCCCGAGCGTCTGCACGATGAAGTTGACACAGGCCACGGTTCTCCGGTCGAACCGGTCGGCGATATACCCGGTCGCGATGCGCCCGAGCACCGCGGCAGATGTCGTCAGACTGACGGCCCAACCCGCGGCGACGGTCCCGATCGTTGGCGCTAGGAAAGCCACCTGATGTGTCAGGAAGCCGACTTGTGCCGTCAATCCAAGTGCAAACGCAAGCGAGATCGAGATGAAGACGCCGCTGCGCAGCACTGGGGTAAGCCGAAATCCGGATGGTGCGCCGGGCGATGCGATGCTGGACTTTCCAGCATCAGAGGCGCCGTCCACTGGATCATATTCATCGGCCCGCTTCGGGCGGAGCACCACGCCTGCTACCGGAATGAGAATGGCGAGCATCGACGCGGTCAACGACTCGATTGCAACGGCAAAGCCGAACCGCGTGGTTAGGAACGTCAGCAGCGGTGCGATAATGACGCCGCCGGCACTTGCGCCGTTCAGCGCCCAACTGACGGCCAACCCACGGCGTTTATCGAACCACGGTGCAACGATGATGTTGATCGCTGCTCCGCTCATCGTGGCCCAGCCCGCCGCCATCACCGCGAATGCGGCATAAACCTGCCACGGGCGAGTGACGTGCGCGAGCAGCACCGTCCCGCTCGCCATCGCGACGGTCCCCGCCAGGACCATTTTTCGCGCCCCGAGACGATCGAAAAGGGAGCCGACCCAGAAAAACAGCAAGGTCGCACCGAGAACGTAATAGGTCGTTATCGCCGAAGACAATTCGTCTACAGGCCAACCGTGAAGTTCCTTGAGCGCCACGAGGTAGATGCCCGGCCCGTAAAAGCCAAGCCCGAAGCCGTATAAGCCGACAAGGAAGGCCGCCGCCACCACGAGCCAGCCGTGAAAGAGCCGCGGCAAGCGCGGCTTGCCGGTGATTGAGTTATCGTGCATGGCCGGATACTTGATCGGCCATCCGCTTCGGTGCTGGCCGTTTTCGGACGTGATCCGCCGATCGAGTCCGATTCCAGCGATGGCCTAATGCTTGCCGGGGTAATATGAGCACCGATGTTGACGGGATTGCCACCGGGTCTCGATTGGGACACCTGCGACCGCGCTCGTTTGGCGCGAGACCCGGCATTCGATGGCGCGTTTTTCACGGGTGTGCGGACGACTCGGATCTACTGTCGTCCGGTTTGCCCGGTACGGCCCGCGCGGTCTGCAAATGTCGTGTTCTTTGGTTCAGCCGCCGCCGCCGAGCGGGCAGGCTTCCGGCCCTGCCTTCGCTGCCGCCCCGAAACGGCACCGGGGAGCCCGGCCTGGAACGGAGCCGCCACGACAGTCGCGCGTGCGATGCGACTGATCGAGGAAAGATTCCTGGACGAAGCCACAGTCGCGGAACTTGCCGAGCGCCTGGGCATCGGGCCACGCCACCTGTTACGGCTGTTTCTCCATCATACGGGGGCGAGCCCAAGCGATATTGCAGCAACGCGACGCGTACAGGCGGCGAAGCGGTTGATCGATCACACGACAATGCCGCTGTGTGACATTGCTTTTGCTGCCGGTTTTCGCAGCGTGCGGCGCTTTAACCATGCATTCCGGGGAACCTATGGCCGTCCGCCCTCGTCCTTCCGCAAAATGGCAGTCTGACACGCTGCCCGTGACAGTTCCGTCCCCGGTTTCGGATTGCTCAACGAATTCCCCTGGTTTCGTTTCGAAAGCGTTGCGAGGCAGCAGTCTACGGACAGGCCGGAGCAGGCGTGCCAGTGTTATGCGGAACAGATTAAGAACGAAGACGATACCCGGCGACGCGCGAGAGATGATCCGCAGCCGGACGGCTCTTCCCGGTGCGCGTCAGGATCGGTATTCCTCCCGGCAGTGTCGGCCAGCGATACACTCACATGACGGCTTGGCTGGGCGAGAATTGCGGCGCCCGCGGTTGGGCTGTCAGGCCCTCGGGCACGCGTGGGTTTTGAGCGACGCGATTTCGATCTACTTCGCGGATGCCATACTCGCCGGCACCTTCGTCGCGTAACGGTGCGCCGCGTCTAAGGTCGAGACCACCGGCGGCGTGTACCAAGTGAGCGATGATGACCCAGCGCCGCGGTTCGGGGCGGCGCTGCGTCCGACGCCGTGAGGTAACGTCGGGGTCGATGCGCCATGGGCGCCTACGTGATCCGAAGGGCTGGGTCGGCCGAACATCAACCCCGCGCACCCTTGGCACACGGCCAGCGCCTCGGCGATGCCGGAGCCGTGGAATATGGCTCACAAACACGGGCTCATCGATAATAGATACCGAACGACGCTATGCAGTGGCGGCGTAGGGCGGGGAAAGTGATTGGCCCACATTCCACCTGCAGGCGGCGGCGGAAAGCAGCATTGGGGCCGAGTATGTGGCGATGAACGCGAGGGTTCTGCGCGATCGGTGCGGCCATCTTATCATTTGTACCTGGGCTGGCTCGGTCGAGCTTGCCAGGCTGGTTCTGTCGTACTTCAGCATTGGGGGCTACCTGGTCCCGTTCCTCAGCAGGAGTCATCACGGTCGGAACGTTTCGAGAGACATCTGGTATGGTGTTAGCATCGGCGGTCGGTAGGGGTCCAGCAGTGGCATGTTCGGACCCACTGACCTCAGTAGAGCGCGTT
>DASYBP010000401.1:0-11918 GCA_036500715.1 Rhodopila sp. | reverse complement strand
GCCGAACGGCGCCGTATCCCAGGGGATCGCCTTCATTCTCGGCGTCCTCTGCCGGCACGGCAAGCGGCGGCACCGGATACAGCCGCTCGCCCTCTGCTTTGAGCGGCTCGCGGCTCGTGGCGATGACATGCACCGCTGGGCGGGCACGCAGCAGCGCCTCGGCCATGATCGCCGCTGCGTCGACGACATGCTCGCAATTGTCGAGCACCAGCAGCAGCCTTTTCCCGCCCAGGGCATCGGCCACGCGGCCGGGCGAGGCCGAACCGCCCGAGAGCTCGAGCCCGACTGCCGCGGCAACGCTGGCGGGAAGGAGACCAGGATCGGCGAGCGGTGCCAGTTCGGCGAGCCAGACCCCATCGGCAAATTGCGGTAACAGCCGACGAGCCGCCGCGAGAGCCAGGCGTGTTTTGCCGATGCCGCCGGCGCCGGTCAGGGTGACCAGCCGATGTGTCGTGGCAAGATCCACAATTTCGTGCAGCTCATCATCCCGGCCGATCAGCTCGGACACCGGCTCCGGCAGGTTCGTCGGCGCCGGGACCTCGCTGGGCCGCACCGTCGAGGCCACACTCGGGTGCTCGTCCAGGCTGGGCGCCAGGATGTGGATTTCGCCGGTAAATTGGTAACCGCGTCCGGAGACTGTGCGGATCAACCCGCGCTCGGCCCCGAACACGGCCCGCAGCGCCGAGATCTGGACTTGCAGATGGTTCTCCTCGACGATCCGCTTGGGCCAGACGCGAGCCATCAGCGCCTCCTTGCTGACGACGGTGCCGGGCGCCTCGATCAGCGCCATCAGCAAGTCGAAGGCGCGTCCACCGAGCTTGATCGGCGGGCCATCGGCCAATAGCTCGCGGCGGTGCGGCACCACCCGGAAACGACCGAATGCGAGGCACGTCGGCGTGCCCGAGGTGTAATCCATACGGGGTCATATAGGAGCGCGCTGCGGTGCGTCATCCTGCCCGGTCGGCGTAGCTGCTGGTAGATTCACCGATTTAACGCAACGCAGCTTCGTTTCGATATCCAGCCCGCTACTGCCCGCTACCGTAGGCGTCATCGGTCAGATGCCTAGCATCGCTCCTCCGTCGCGTTCGCGAACATCGAGAGACCTTCGAAATCCGGTACCTTCGACAATGCCAAACCGGCGACAGTGCCAAACCGGCGACGGTGCCAAACCGGCAAATAGTTTTCAGAAATTCTTATTCCAGTTTTCAGAAATTCCTGTTTCGATTGGTCTTAAGTGTCGATACCTCTTTTGGCGACACGACACTAACGGAGCCGGACATTGTCAGGAAAACTCGACGGAAAGATTGCGGTCGTCACCGGGGCGACCAGCGGTATTGGCCTCGCCGCCGCGAGGCGTTTTGCTGCCGAGGGCGCGCATGTGTTCCTCACCGGCCAACACGAGGCCGAACTCGACGCGGCCGTCGCGTCGATAGGCGCGAATGCGAGCGGCGTACAGGCGGATTCGGCAGACCTCACCGATCTGGACCGGCTGTTCGACACTGTGAAGAGCCTGAGAGGCCGGATCGACGTGTTGTTCGCCAATGCTGGCGGCTCGATGCTGCCGCTTGGCGCGACCGCCGAGGAGCAATGCGACGGCATCTTCGACCGCAACGTGAAAGGCGTTTTTTTCACGGTCGAGAAGGCGATGCCGCTGCTCGTGGACGGCGCTTCGGTCATCCTCATGGGGTTGACGACGGGCATTACCGGCAGCGCAAATGGCAGCGTCTCTAGCGCCTCCAAGGCAGCCGTGCGCAACTTCTTGCGGAGCTGGATTCTCGGCCTCAGGGACCACGGCATCCACGTCAACGTTGTCAGCCCCGGACCGACCAAGGGCCTCGTCGATCTGGCCCTGCTCGACTACCTGGGCCGCGTCGGTGATCCTGACGAAATCGCCAAGGCGATCGTCGTCCACGCGTCGGGTGATTCCGGCTCACGGTTACGGCACCCCTCCCGATTTGCGCCTGAGCGACCCGCTCATCGACCGTTATCGAGGAGGGGGTCGATGTGGCGATCTGGATCTGCGATCTAAGTGACTCCCGCTTGGGCGCTGAGTAGAATTCGAGGCGCCAAGCCTTCGACGTCCAGCCGCATTACGGGCGCTGTATCGGACCGCTTATCCCAGATGATGGTGGCTTCGCGAGGATGAACGCTCGGGCAACCCGTCAAGACCTCGCTGACGAGGCACTACGCATTCCCCAGCCGCAGCGCGACACTGCGCGCGTGCGCCTGCAACCCCTCGGCCTCCGCCAGCGCCACCGCCGCCGGCCCGATCCGCTCCAGCCCCGCCCGCGTCGAGGCAACAAACGTCGTGCGCTTCAGAAAATCGAACACTGACAGGCCGGAGGCAAACCGCGCGGTCCGCCCGGTTGGCAGCACATGATTGGGCCCGGCGATGTAATCGCCGATCGCCTCGGGACAGAAGCCGCCCAGGAACACCGCCCCGGCGTGCCGCACCTTGGCAAAAATCGCCTCCGGGTCGCGCACCGTCAGTTCCAGATGCTCCGGTGCCAGCCGATCGACCAGCCCGACCGCCTGCGCCCAGTCATCCACCACGATCACCGCCCCATGATCGGACCAGCTAGCCCCCGCTATCGCCGCCCGCGGCAACGAGGGCAGTTCTGCCAGCACCGCCGCCGCCACCGCGTCGCCGAACGTGGCATCGTCGGTGATCAGGATCGACTGTGCTGCCTCGTCATGCTCCGCCTGAGCCAGCAGATCGACCGCGATCCGTCGCGGATCGTTCGCCGCGTCGGCCAGCACGACCACCTCCGAGGGCCCGGCGATGTTGTCGATGCCGACCCGCCCGAACACCTGACGCTTGGCTTCGGCGACATAGGCGTTACCCGGTCCGACGATGCGGTCCACCGGCGCAATCGACGCCGTGCCGTAAGCCAAGGCCGCGACCGCCTGAGCCCCGCCGATCCGGTAGATCTCCGTCACCCCGGCCCGGCGCGCCGCGGCCAGAACCAGCGGATTGAGCACCCCGTCCGGCGCCGGGACGCACATCGCCACGCGGCCAACCCCGGCCACGCGCGCCGGGATCGCATTCATTAGCACCGAGGATGGATAGGCTGCCTTGCCGCCGGGTACATAAAGCCCCACAGCATCCAGCGCATTCCAACGCATGCCCATGGTCACGCCGGCATCGTCCGTCATCCGCAGATCCGACGGCATCTGCGCTCTGTGAAACACCTCGATCCGCGTCGCGGCCAGATCCAGTGCCCCCGCCAGATCCGCCGGTATGGACGCAACCGCTCGGTCAATCTCCAAGGCCGAGACCACCAGCCGGTCCGCCGTCAGCCTCTGGCGGTCGAACCGCGCGGTACAATCGATTACCGCCGCATCGCCGCGCGCCCGCACATCGTCGATGATGTCAGCCACCGCGCGGTCGACGGTTTCGGTCGTCTCGCGCGCCTGACCCAGCAGTGCGGTGAACCGCGCCTCAAAATCGGTGTCGCGGGTTGCGAGCCGGATCATGCCGGCCCCAGCGCTGCCCGAAACCGGGCGATCCAGGCGCCGATCACCTCGGGCTGGGTCTTCAGCGCCGTTCGGTTGACAATCAACCGGCTGGTCACCGGCGCGATGACCTCGGTCTCTACCAGACCGTTGGCCTTCAGCGTCGATCCGGTCTGCACCAGATCCACGATCATCCGGCACAGCCCCAGGCTCGGCGCCAGTTCCATCGCGCCATTCAGTTGCACGACCTCGGCATGGATGCCGCGGCTGGCATAGTGCCGGCGCGTGATGTTGGGGTACTTCGACGCCACGCGCACCTGGCTCCAGCGGGACGGATCATCGGTCCCGGCCGTCTCCGCCGGTTCGGCGACGGAGACCCGGCATTTACCGACCGCAAGATCGAGCGGCGCGTAAATCTCCGGATAGTCGAACTCCATCAGCACGTCGGCGCCGCAGATGCCGATATGCGCGGCCCCGAAGGCGACGAAGGTCGCGACGTCGAACGGCCGCACCCGCACGACGTCCAGCATCGGGTCGTCGGTAGGAAACCGCAGGCGCCGGCTGTCCTCATCGGCATAGTCCGGCGCCGGAATAATGCCCGCACGCGCCAGCAGCGGACTGCACTCGGCCAGAATGCGGCCTTTCGGCAGCGCCAGGATCAGCGGCGTCGCGGCCTCCGGACCAAGGGCGGAGGCGGGAAACGGGACGGTCATGCAGGCTCCGGCAGACGGTCCGCGGCGTTTACATCAGCCCGGCGAGGACCGGAAGCCTCACCCAGGAAATGCTGAATTGCGCCGCCCCGGCGCCGCAACCTCCTGCAGCATCTGTTGCCAGACCTCGTGCGGCGACTCACCCGGCTGCAGCCGGCGCGAGACGAAACGTGACAGCGCATCGCCGGCCAGCACCCGATCCTCCTGGCCGCCGCTCGTGGCCCCGAACATTGACGCCTCCGCCAAGCCCGGCACCCGGTCCTCCTGGGCGCCGCTCAGCGGCGCATTGTCCTGATGTCGGTCACCGGCCGTAACCGGAGCTTCCGCGGTCAAGAGAGCCACCATGGCGAACTGGGCATCCACCAGCGCCAATGCGTTGGCGCGCAGGTGCAAGACTGTCGCATCGGTCTGCCCGGCGCGGGCCGCCCGGTCGCAATTGTCTAAAATGGCGATGTGAAAGGCCTGGATCTGCCGCGCAAAAACGTCATCGAGCAACATTGTTCACCGGGTATGTTTCGCCTCATAATGGTTATCTAGGAAAAGAATCAAGACCGCCTCGCAAGAAAATGGCCGCCAAAGCGCGATGTTCGCCTTCGGCGCCAATAACGTTCCACGAAGATATTGACCGCGGGTCCTCGGCCCCCCTAGACCTGCGGCGACGGCAGGATCACGCGGACCATGGCGAAAAAGGTGCTCATTCTGCGCTGGTCAGGCAGCGCATACGACTCCCTGGGCGGCCTGCTGGAGTTGACAGCGCAGGAATTCGCGGCACTCGGGTTCGACGTCACTCTGTTCTCCGCCGACGGGCCGGACTGGCCGCAACGCCTGGTCCAGCTTCTCAATCACGGCGGCATCGCCTTTGCCCTGACCATGTCCGGGATCGGCACCGATATAGCCGTCAACGGCAAGCTGGCCTGGGAAGCCGCGAAAGTCCCGCTGTTCAACTGGAGCTGCGACCACCCCTGCTACTTCCCCACCCGCCACGCCATCCGTAACCCCTATCTGCTACACGGCTATGTCTTCCCAGACCATGCGCGCTACCAGATCCGCCACCTCAACCCGAACGGAGCCGCGTTCGCGGTCCACCTCGGCGTCCCGCCACGCAGCCTGTTCCCGCATGCCCCGCTGCCACCCACCAGCCGCAATGGCCGCATCATGTTTGCCAAGAGCGGGGCCGACACCAACAAGATCGAGGCAACGTGGCGAGGCTACGTCCCAGATCTGCGGCACATCGCCTTTGCCGCCGCCGAGGAACTGTTCGCCCGCTCCACCGCTGATTTCCTGCCCACCTTGCAAGGGATTGCCGAAGCGCGCGGCCTCTTTCTCGACGGCAACAACCGTCTGGCGATGCTGCTGATCCGCGAGATCGACGCCTACATCCGCTTCAAGCGCGCCAACCTGGTGATGAAGGCCGCCCTGCGGTTTCCCGTCGACGTGTTCGGCAGCGGCTGGGACCACATCGACTGGGATGGCGCCACCGCGACGTTTCACGGTTCGGTCACCTGGCGCGGGATGCTCGACCGGTTACCCCACTACCTCGGCTGCCTATCGACCAATCCGCTGATCGAGGAGTCGGTGCACGACCGCGTGTTCTTCGCCCTCGCGGCCGGCGTCGTCCCAATCACCGATGCCAATACGTTCACGCAGGCGCACATGCCCGGGTTGCATACCTTCAGCTTCAGCAGGGAACGGATCGAGCAGGCCATCGAAGCGCCGCTGGCAGCGCAGGCCATCGCAATCGCTCAGGTCGAGGCGACCTGGGACGCGATCGCTGCACGCTTCGGGATCCGGCGCTCAGCGCAACAGATCATCGAACTCGTTGGGCTTCACGCGCTGAACGCGCCAGCCGGGGCCTGACGCATACATGACCGGAATCCTCGTCGTCGGCGCGGGCTTTGCCGGGGCGGTCTACGCCAGGACGCTGGCCGAGGCGGGCTGCACGGTCCATGTCATCGACCGACGCGACCATATCGGCGGAAATGCGGCGGACTGGGTCGATGCGAACGGCGTGCGCGTGCATCGCTACGGGCCGCACTTGTTCCATACCAATGCCGCACCGGTGTTCGACTGGCTGCGACGCTTTGCCGCCTGGACGCCCTATCTCCACAAGGTCCGCGCAATCCTGCCGGACGGACGTTTCGCCCCGCTGCCGGTCAATCTCGACACGATCAATACCGTGTTCGCCGTCACCTTGCGCACCGAGGCGGAGGGCGCCGCCTTCCTGCGACGCGTCGCTGTGCCGATCGCCGATCCGGACAACGCCGGCCAACATCTCCGCTCGCGGATCGGCGATGTCCTGACCGATCTGTTTTTCCGTCCCTACACCCGCAAAATGTGGGGTCTGGAACTCGAGGAAATGGACGCGAGCGTCGTCAGGCGGCTGCCGATCCGCTTCGACGCCAACGACCTTTATTTCCCCGACGATCGCCATCAGGCGTTGCCGGCCAGCGGCTACACCGCGCTGTTCGAGGCAATCTTCGACCATCCGAACATCTCAGTTGCACTGTCGGTGGACTACGTTCCGGGCATGGAGCGGTCCTACGACTTCTGTTTCAACAGCATGGCAATTGACGAATTCTTTGACTATCGCCTGGGCGAGCTGCCCTACCGCTCATTGCGATTCCACCACAAGACCGTTTCGCAATGGGACAACCAGCCCTACAGTGTTCGCAACTACACCGACGATGGAAAATTCACCCGCGAAGCCTGGTGGCACTGCCTGCCTGGCCATTTGGCCCATGAAACCGGCCGGCGCACCATCACGGTGGAGGAGCCCTGTGATTACCGCCGCAACAATAACGAGCGCTATTACCCAGTAAAAACCGCCGACGGCCGCTATCAGGAGCTGTATCAGCACTACCGCGCCCTGGCCGACAGCCTGCCGAATATGGTTTTCATTGGCCGTTGCGGCACATATCAGTATCTCGACATGGACCAGGTCATCAACCAGTCACTCGCCGGCGCCAGGCGGTGGCTGGAAAGCCGGGCATAGAACGCCGGCGGGCGGTCTTGCGGGTGGCCCAGCGGGGGTTGCAGCAGGTCCGGCAACAGGCTACGAAGCGCGCTCCTGGACAAGCGAGCGAGTGTGATCCTCGCGAAGACGGAATGGGCGCGTAGCTCAGCGGTAGAGCATTCGCTTCACACGCGAGGGGTCACAGGTTCAATCCCTGTCGCGCCCACCATTCGCGCCAGTCCTTCTAGTCCGATCGCGGTGAAGCGTGAGTCGCGAAGCGATCACGATTGCCGCGTGAATCGGCCACTTCAAACTAAGTGCGACCAGTATCGCGCTTCCCTGATGCGCGATACTGGTCGACGTCCCGTCAGTTCATATCGATCGGCGGATACTCGCGGAACACGTTCCCGCCGGTGACCAGAACATGCTGCGTGTAGCTGTGGGCCGGTACGCTCTCGCCCTTCAGCATCCGCATCGCCAGCGGCAATACGTCATAGCCGTAACGGTCCATGAAGTAGGCGACTGAACCCAGAACCACACTGGCGCGATTTGTCGGATCGATCTCCTTCTTCTCGTGGGCGCCGCCATGAACGGTGCGGTCAAGGCCCTGGCTGACGATCACGCAGTCGTTGATCCGAACAGCCAACTCAATTGCGTTTCTGGCCCACAGCGCGGTCGCATCATCCAGCGTCGCGATCAGCACCTTTCGTCGTGGCTGCTGCCGCATATATTTCGTCAGCAGGTCGTCGCCGCGCTGCGGCTGGCCGCCACTGTCCAGCATGGTCGGCTCCACGCCAGGTAACTCGGCGTGGACGCCATCAAGGATGCCCTTGATCCTCTCGGTCACCGCATCGCTGGGATCGCCGATGTCGCCCAGGACCACCGCCAGCGGCGTTTCGTCGGGCCAGCTTTGCTTGGTGAATGCACCGAGTGCATGGCCGGCGATTCGACCGGCCTCGTGATTGTCAGCGCTGTAGACTGGCGCATTGCCAACCGGATAGCCGATGGCAAGCACCGGGATGCCGGCGGCGGCTGCCTTGCGGGCGATTTCCGGATTGGCGCCCGTTTCGCCGTTGTACTCGATCAGCAGGTCGACTTTCTGGCTGATCGCGTCAGCGGCGTTGGAAACCGCGGTCTGCTCGTCGCCCGCATTGTCGTAGTAGATGATATTAACCGGCAGGGTGCGGGCAGCCAGTTCGAAGCTCTTGCGAACGTCGAGGCCGGTAAAGCCCAGCCCCTCGATTCGCACGCCCTGGGTTTCGTTGATGTTGGCGAAGGCAATGCGCCAGGGGGGAGTGCGATCCGACGGGTTCGCGGCGCGCGCCGCCGCCGAAACCAAAGCCGCCCCGGCGGCGCCCGCAAGCAGGCGCCGGCGTCCCAAACAGGACGCCGGGGTTGCCATGTTCAGACGATCGATCAGCGCACCGCCTCGATGTTGACGAAGTTGCCAGTGAAACCGACCGCCTTCGGCACCGTCATGTTGAGGAAGAAGGTCGCACGGCCATCCTTCGCCGCCGCGGCGGCGATCAGATCCGTACGGACATTCTCGATGATGTGAATGCCGTTGTTGGCAATCAGAAAGACGTGGACCGGAATCCCCTGCGTGGGGTCTTCGGACGGCCAGACCTCGAGTGCAAACGTATCATAGCCAATCGCTACCACTTTCTGATCCGCCAGCCATTTTGCCGCTTCCATGCCGATGCCCGGCTCAGAAGCGTTGTAGACCGCGTTCATGGCGGGATACTGCAGGAACAGATCCTCGTAACCGGTGTGCAGGAAGACAACGTCGCCTTCGCGCAATGTAACATTATACATCTTCAGCCCAGCCTGAATGTCGGCGGCCGAGAACACCGTTCCGCCATCAATACAGTCGGCCTTGCAATTTGGGTTCTTCTTGAGTTTACCCGCTTCCTTGAACACGCGCACCATGTCGATGATCACGCCGCGCGTGGCGAACGTGTTGAGATGTTCAAGGCCAAGCCTCTTCAGGCCGTTCTGAGTGACGAATTTACCCATCGGCGTCTGGTTGTAGTAGCAATCCTTGATGCCGATGTGTCCAAGCCCGTCAAAATGGGTGCCGACATGGCTCTGGCTCAGCCAGGTGTCTTCCATGTAGGTCGCCTGATTCTTGCCGAATTCGGCGCCGGGCACCAGTCCAACCGCGGTAAGAATGTCCTTGGAGAATCGAGTCCCGAACAGCGGGATGCCGTCGACCAGCACATTTGACATGGAAACGACTTCGCCGGTCTTGATTTCCGCCGCCGCCGCCTTGGTGACCGGCGGGGTGATGCGATTGCTGGCCCCGGTTTGATCGTCCGGCCCAAACGGTGACGGCTGGATCAGGGCCTTGCAGTCAGCCTGGGCGAGCGCTGTACCCGATGCGCCCATCACAACAATTGCGGCTACCGCGGCCTGGGTGGCCAGTTTCTTCAATTTCATTTGTTTCCCCCTGTGTAAGACGATCCGCGTGGCGCAACCATCTTCCGGAACCAGGTGTTGGGATCAGCGCCCCATTCGGTCTCCCAACAACTAACATTACCCGAACATTAACAACTGTAAAGCTTACGCCCCGCATTGTCAATTCGCGACGCCCACGCCCGCCCGCACCGGCCCGCTCGTGCGTGAATAAATATTCGTGACGCTTCGGCTACTGCCGGGGCGTGGGGCCGAAATAGTAGATGCGGCTGCCACCCAGTTCGGGATCGCCCATCGTCGCGAAAGACACCCCGCCGTTGGTGCCCGCTGACGTGACCGGGTTGAGCGCAAAGGGCGGCAACGCACTGCCATCGGGCAGTTTCTCTCCGGCAAGCACCAGCCGGCTTATCGTGCCGCCCTGCCAGGCAAAGATGCCGATCGGGCCGGGTCCGTCGTTGATCGCCGCGACAAACGCAACGCGCCCCGCCGGGCCAGCGCTGGGCCATTCGCCAAACCCGGCGAACTTGCCGCCGCCCGGCGCCGCATCGCCGGCCGCGGCGATCATCATCACGCCGGAGGTGTTGACCTTCAGTACCGCCTCGCTGCGTTCCGTGCCTTTGCCCAGGTGAGCGCCGAACGCTACGTTGTCATCATCGTCGATCGCCAGCCGTTCGGAAAAGCGCAGGATCATGCGTCCGTCGGGAGCCGGCGCGCCGGCTCCGACCAGCATTTTCAGATCCCGCGTGCCGGTAACGAAAATGCCGCCCAAAGCCGGCCCATGATCCAGCGTCACCGCCAGCGCGACGACACCGCGGTTATTGATCGCCGGCAGCCCGAACTGCTCGAAGAAGCCACCGCCCAGGTAGGGATCACGCTCCGCCAACAGTTTGCGCAGGCGCCCGTTGCTGTAGAGGTAAAGTGCCTCGAAGGTGTCGCGCCCATGCCGCACGGTCGCCACAAACGCCACCTCGTCACGATCATTCATCATCGGCGTGTCGAGTTGCGCGAAGGTCCCCCCGACCACCCCCGGCGCATCCCCGCCGACCACCGCGACGGCGGTCAGCTTCCCGTCCTTTGCCATGAATATGCCCTCCGACGCCTGCGCCAGGCTGACCTCCGCGCCAAACGTCACGGTGCCGGAGTCGTTGAGTGACGGGATCGGATGCTGCGCGAACTGGGTCAGAATGCCGCCGCCGGGAACGCTGTCGCCAACCACCGCGACCTTGGTGACCTTGCCGTCACGGGTCAGGAAAATCCCCTCGGTCGCCTTGTTGCGCAGAATGGTGGAATAAAACGCCACCTGGCCGTTGCCGTTCACCGGGGCGACGATCGGCTGCGATTCGACATCGAAGCGATCAAAAATGCCGCCGATCGGCGTCTGCTGCCCGGTTCCAACTATTCGCCGCAAGGAAGGTGGCGACGGCGGCGGCGGCTCCTCCGGCTTGGGCGGCACCGGCTGGGACAGGCTGGCCCACAGCACGCAGGCCCACAGCACCGCCGATGCGCCGACCGCGACCTGCAGACGACCCAGCGCGCCACGCAGCAACAAGCCGCCGATACGACGTCCGCCCACGATCTGGCCGGTTTGGCTCATCAGTCCCTGGCTCATCAGTCCTCAGTTCAGCAACATGCCGGCCTTCAGCGTGGCAATGTCGTGGCGAATCATCTCGATATAGCTGCCGGCCGGTCCGTCAGGCTGTGACAGCGCGTCGCCATACAGCGTGCCGCCGATCACCGCCCCGGTCTCCTTGCTGATGCGCTCCATGGCCCGCGGATCGGTGATGCTGTCCAGGAACAGCGCTTTCACGTGATCGCGCCGGATCTGATCGGTCAGGCGCGCCAGATCGGCCGCCGACGGCTCCGACTTGTTGGTCCAGCCGTTGACCGAGATCATCGTGATCCCGAATGTCATGGCCAGATACTGCAACGAGTCATGCGAGGCCAGCACGCGCCGCTTGGCCGTCGGCACGGACGCCATTTCGCCGCGGGCCCAGCCGTCCAGATCACGCAGTTGCTGGGTATAGGATGTCCCGCGGTCGCGGTACGCCTCGGCATTCGCCGGATCGACACGGGCCAGCGCGTCAACGATGTTCTTCACGTAGATGATGCCGAAGCGCGGATTCATCCAGGCGTGCTGATCCAGCACCGTGGCCTTGGGCTTGCCGCCCATGGGATGCTCATCTTCCGCACTGACCGCCTTGACCCCGCGGCTGACGATGACCTTGGTGCCGGCGAATTTTGCCTGACTCATCAGGTTTGCCAGCCACGGCTCGAAGTCGTCGTTCAGACCGTTCATGAACAGAACGCGCGCATCGGCCATCTTCGGCACGTCGGCCGCGGTCGGCTCATATTCCTCGCAGTCGCCGTCCGGGCCGACGATCGTC
>DASYBP010000400.1:0-1893 GCA_036500715.1 Rhodopila sp. | reverse complement strand
ATCGCCGGCGCCACGTTCCTGGGTGCCCCCAAGCTGTTTGCACAAACTTCGCCGTCAACGTCGGCGGAAGGCTCGGTCTTCGCATCTTCAGAGCGGCATACGACTGGCGATGTTGCAATCCTCAAGTTCCTGGCGGCAGCGGAGCTGATCGAGTCCGACCTGTGGACGCAATACGCGGAACTGGGGGGTATCGGCAATAATCCACCGATTGAGGTGGATCCGAACGAACCGTTGAACCCTTATCAGGTCGCCTTGTCGAACCTCGATTCGGACGGCCCGCAATATATAGCCAGCAACACGCTGGATGAAGTGAGTCATGCCAACTTTCTCGATGCGTATTTGGTTTCTAAGGGGGAGGCACCGGTCAACCTCGACCAGTTCCGCACCCTCCAAGGAAGCCGGGCGACGGGAGCGCAGGACATAGGCCGCCTCACCAACCTGATGCATCTCAACGTCGACACCAGCTGGTACGTTCGCTACCGCAGCACGACAAACCCTGACTTTGGCGCCACATTTCCGCAGGCGGTCACCATCACCAACCGTACCGCGATCCCCGTCAACAATACAGATTTGAATGGTAGTGCCGCCCACCTTCAAGTCATCGCCAACACGGCAGCGTTTCACTTCGGATTTATCGAACAAGGCGGTTCGAGCCTCTATGCGGCGATGAGCCAGAAGGTTAGCAGCATCGAAGTGCTGAAAATCACGCTTGGAATTGGCGGGGATGAGATCGCCCATTTTCTGGAATGGGTCGATTTTGCGGGCAACGGCGTGCAGGCGTCGGTCGCGCCGGTGACGGACGGCGGGTTGACGTTTCCTGATTTCTTCGCCAACCCGCCGTTGCAGCCGCCCACTCTGGTTCAGCCCAGCCTGATCTTCCCGGTTCCGTGCGAATTCATCAGCCCAAATTTGCCCCTCTGCGCAGTAATTCGGCCGAGCGATGACCGATTTGCGGGCGCCGTGGCGGCGGTCCAGGCGTTCACCAATGATGGGCTCTTTATCGGTCAGACGCCGCAGTTCTTCCAGCTTCTGAACCATCTGGCCCGGGAAGCGGACGCGGCAACTCGCCAGGCGCTCTAGTCCAGACGGCCTGCTGCCAGACTATTGCCGGCTCCACATCTACAAAAGCGAGTTTGCTATGGACGCCACGGCAATAGGCCGAGCCTCGCTCAGCGAACGCACGATCCTTGCCGGCCGAGAGGTGTTTCTCGGCCGGCGGCGCGGCCCGCTCGCCATGTTGCCATTTGCCGGCCCCGCGGTGATCGCCTCGATCGCCTACATGGATCCGGGAAATTTTGCGACGAACACTCAGGCCGGCGCGGGATACGGCTACAAACTCCTGTGGGTGGCAGTTTCCGCCAATCTCGTCGCTATGCTGTTCCAGGCGCTTTCAGCCAAGATCGGCATCGCCACCGGACGGAACCTCGCCGAACTCTGCCGCGAGCATTTCCCGCCGCCCGTCGTCTACGCCCTGTGGGCGGCGAGCGAAATCGCGGCGATGGCGACCGAGCTGGCGGAGCTTCTCGGCGCCAGCCTTGGGCTCACATTGCTGTGCGGCATACCCCTGCTCACCAGCATGCTCCTCGTCGGGGTCGTCACCTATGCGGCATTGCGCTTGCACCGCTCGGGGTTCCGGCCAGTCGAAATTCTGATCGGCTGCTTTGTCGGTGTGATCGTTGCGAGTTACCTGACCGAGCTGGTGATAGCACCACCGCACTGGGGCGCCATCGCAGCTGGCGTGTTCGTTCCGCGTTTGCAGGGGATGGGCAGCATCACCTTGGCCGTGGGTATTGTCGGCGCCACGGTCATGCCGCATGCAATATACCTTCACTCGGGTTTGACTCAGGCGCGTTTGCCCTTCGCGAATGCGCGAGAGCGGCGCACCGCCCTGGT
>DASYBP010000399.1:0-3939 GCA_036500715.1 Rhodopila sp. | reverse complement strand
CAAGGTTGAGAGCCGTTGTGGGCGCCTTCTGATCGGCGGTGCGAAACCCCTCGCTGAACCGACCGTACACCAGGCTGAAGAAGCGCCAGCTTATCTGATCGCGGTCGAAGAACGGCCGCTAACGGCGCGTTGCTGCCAGGTCGGCCAGCCGGGCAGCTGTCGCAAGTTGCGCCCGAAGCGGCCGCCCGACCGGGCGCTGCGATGCAAACGATTTGCCGTTTGCCCGAGCCGCCCAAAAGCGCGATTTTGCCGTCAAAATGGGCCGGGAAGTTGGCGAATATCGGATGATACGAGCGCGGACGGCATCCTGCGGTCGCTGGTCCGAAATGCCGGGGCGCCGGCGGGGGAGGAGCATGCATGAGCGATCACCCGTCGGCCGCCGTTCGCACTCGCAAAAACGTCCTGACGCTGGGCGCGCCCGGCGACGATCTCGATTGGTACGTAAAGGCCGTCGCGGCCCTGCAGCAGCGCCCGCTCACAGACCCAACGAGCTGGCGCTACATGGCGGCTGTGCACGGCTACAACCGCGGGCTCGACCCGAACCCGACCAACGTGCCGTTCCCGCCGAACGCCGATCAGCACGCGTACTGGAACCAGTGCCAGCACCAGAGCTGGTACTTTCTGCCCTGGCACCGCGCGTACCTGGTCTGCTTCGAGCAGATCATCGCCGACGCGATCGTCAAGGCGGGCGGACCGCCGGGTTGGGCCTTGCCGTATTGGAACTATTCCGACCCGGCCAACAACAACCAGGGCCGGCTGCTGCCGCCCGCATTCGTGCCAGCAGCGCTGTCCGACGGCAGCGCCAACCCGCTGTTTGTGGCTGGCCGCGCGTCGACGACGGCCAATTTCAACATCCCGGACCAAGACGTCAGCCTTCACGCTCTGACCTACCCGCAGTTTACTGGCGGCTCGATCGGCGCCCACCCGGGGTTCGGCGGTCCGCAGACCACCTTCAACCATGGCGGCGGGATCAACGGCGGGCTCGAGGACGTGCCGCACAACCAGATCCACGATGATATTGGCGGGCTGATGGGCGACCCGCGCAGCGCCGCGCTCGATCCCATCTTTTGGCTGCACCACGCCAACATAGACCGGCTGTGGGAGGTCTGGTGGCGAACCCGGGGAAATGCCAACCCGAGCGTTCCGAACTGGCTCGTCAACCAGGCGTTCCGATTCCATGATGCTTCGGGGAATGTTCTGATGTTTATCAGTCGTCAGGTGCTCGACACCACGACATTGCTGCACGGGTACCGGTATGACGACATCACAGACCCAATCGCAACCAGCCCCCAGCTCACCGCGGTGGCCGCGATGGTAGCGCCGGCCCCAAGCCCGCAGCCCGAGCTGGTAGCCGGTAGCGCGCCGGTGGTGCTTGACGCGCCGCGGTTAACCGTTCCAGTCCCCTTCCGTCCGCAGGCGGCGTACGCCGCCCGCGCCCGCATCGGCACCGGCCGTCACACCCGCGCCTTTCTGAACCTGGAGAACGTCAAAGGGCAGGGGCCGCTGCCGAAATACGACGTCTATGTTGACGTGCCGCCACCGGGGCGAGAGACCAGCGGCCGCCCACCGCTGCTCGCCGGCAGCTTGTCGCTGTTCGGTGTGCAGGCGGCGTCCGATCCGGCCGGCCCGCAAGGCGGCAGCGGCATCACCTCGGTGATCGAGATCACCCCGCTTGTCGAGCAGTTGCAGCATGAGGGCCGCTGGGACGGCACCCGGCTTCACGTAACCTTCTTAAGACGTGACACGGGCGGGCTAGGTGCGGCGGCTCGGCAACCCTTGCAGATTGGCCGGATCAGCGTCTATTACGACTAGAGGCATGACCCAGGCGCGGATCGCCGCCGGCCTGCGCCTCCGGGCGCTGAGCGGAGAGTGGATCGCCTGCCACCCCGAATGGTGGCTCCTGGCCGCGGGCGTGGGTGCGTGGCTGATTCTCCTGCTACCTCCAGCGCATGAGCATTCACTGCTCTGCACCAGCGTGGCTTTTGGCGCGAGCCAACCATTCTTTTCAGGCGCGTGGTCGACGGCATGGTTGCCGCTAACTGGAAATCTGGCCGGATGGGTCCTGATGACCATCGCAATGATGGCGCCGCTTATCGTGCTGCCGGTTCGGCATGTCGCATTCCGCAGCTTCCGCGACCGGCGGCATCGCGCTATCGGCGAGTTTCTGGCTGGCTATTTCGGCGTCTGGATCGGTTTCGGCGTTGTCCTGATCGCGATGCTGCAGTCTGTCGGCCTGGGCGGGCGTGATGTCATTCCGGCCGTAGGCTATCTTATGGCGGCCGCCTGGCAGCTGACGCCCTCTAAACGCATCGCGCTTTGGCGTTGCCATCGCACCGTCCCATTGGCGCCAGAGGGTTGGCTGGCCGACCTCGCCTGCCTGCGCTTCGGCATCGGAATCGGCGCGAGCTGTCTAGCAAGCTGCTGGGCATTGATGGCGCTCCCAATGCTGGCGTCGCACGGCCTGGGGTCGATGGCGTGCATTGAGGCGGCGATGATCCACGAGCGTTATCAGCGACGCATGCGGCCGCGAATGGCAGCGTCGGTCGCGCTGTTGGCCTTGGCGTTTTTGGTTGAGGCTCCAGGCCTTCTTGCCTGAGGGCATAGCGCGGCCGGTCGCGCGCGTCTCGGCCATTTGGAAAGTCTTCCGATGATCCCGACCTCGACCCTCGATGGATCGTCACCGCGACAATAACCGACCGCTATCGTTGCTAGCTAGCTCGCCGTCTGCGGTCGGATTAGGGAAAAACTGCTGTCTACCCATTTCCGGAATTTCCGAATACGATCCTCTGAACAGGAGTGCCGGACCCGCATCCCTGGGCCCAATCCGCGCGAGCCGGGCGAGCTTGGTCAAGGGGGGAGGGTCCGAGCGGCCTCCGCCGCTGCTTGGGTGCCTCGATCAAGAGGGCAAAGCCCCGACACCACACACTGAAGCAGTCGATGGCATCGGCGAAAGAAGACCCTTGCCGGATCGTGCTACTGTCCGGGGTCGAAACCGGTACCCGAGTCGCCCCACGATGCCATGTCCGAGGGAGCGGTGGTCCAAGCTCAGAGCACGGGGTCCACAGGCTGGGTACCTGGCCGATTCCAGGGATCGCCATTCGGCGGGGCGCGACCCATCCTGACGGGATAGGACGGCAACGTGCGATCTAAGGAACGTCTGAATAAGGGGTGATCGCGCGGTTGGGAGGCAGGGATGTCTGCTTGATCGGCGCTGTGATGGCAGCGGCGTGGGTTATCGGAACGGATTTGGCCGTCGACCCGGCTCCTTTGCTGCGATGCGAGCATGTTATGTCTCCTGCAAGCGCAATAGCTGCCGGCGGACGATGAACAGGTTGGCCAGCGCACAGGTAACGATTAGGCGATGCGCGTTCTTCGTGAGCCCGCGGTAGCGCACCTTGGCGAAGCCGAACACTCGCTTGATGACCCCGATCGAGTGCTCGACCTTGGCGCGCACCTTCGATTTGGTGCGGTTTTTGGCGCGCTCGATCGTGTTCACGACGCCCGCGATGACGATAGCGGCGGTTGGTGGAATCCTGCGCCCGCGGCGCCTTGTACCGGATCGCCGCGCGCTGGCCGCGATAGGCCTGATCGCCCCACACACGGGTTTCCTTGCCATGCAGCAACTCGGGCAACACCCTGCTATCGGCGACATTCGCCGGGGTCGCCACCGCCGCATGGGATCAGCTTGGTACGGCTGTCGACGCCCAAATGCGCCTTCATGCCGAAGTACCACTGGTTGCCCTTCTTCGTCTGGTGCATCACGGGATCGCGCGCCTTGTCGGCGTTTTTCGTCCAAGAGGCGCATTGATGATCATGGCATCGACGATCGTGCCGGTCGAAATCGTCCAGCCCCTTCTCGGCCAGGTGCCGCTGCACCTCGTCAAACAGCCGCCGACCCAAATCGTGCGTTTCAAGCAGGTGGCGGAAGCGGCACACCGT
>DASYBP010000398.1:0-2620 GCA_036500715.1 Rhodopila sp. | reverse complement strand
GTGGTGATCGACGGCGAAGCGGTTGTTCTGGTGCCGACGCGCGACTGATGCGGACTTTCCGGCACTGGGAAGGTCTGCCGCAGGATGCGCGCGGGGCCACGGTCGCATTGGGAAACTTTGACGGGGTGCATCTCGGCCATGCCAGCGTGATCCGAGCGGCGCACGCCGCGCGGCCGGATGCACCGTTGGCGGCGCTGACCTTCGAGCCGCATCCGCGGGAGGTGTTTCGGCCTGACGATCCGCCGTTTCGTCTGACATTGTCCGCCGAACGGGCGGACGCGCTGGCCGGACTTGGGGTCGGCTTGCTGTACGAACTGCCGTTCAACCACGACTTCAGCCTGATGACCGCCGAGGAGTTCGTTTCTGCGGTGCTGCACGCGGGGTTGGACGCACGTCATCTCGTCTCGGGCCAGGATTTCGCCTTCGGCCATCGCCGCGGCGGCAATGCGGATTTTCTCGCCGGCCGGGCAGAGGCGCTGGGCATGGGACTGACGCTGGTGCCTCCGGTGACCGATGCCCAGGGGCCGCTGTCCTCGACCCGCATTCGCCGGGCGCTGCAGGATGGCTATCCGGAACGGGCAACAGCAGAGCTTGGTCGTCCCTGGACGATCCGCGGCATCGTCGGCCATGGCGACAAGCGCGGCCGAACCATCGGGTTCCCCACTGCCAACGTGCCGCTCGGGCGGCATCTGGAGCCGGCGAGGGGGGTCTATGCCGTCACCGTGCGTCTGGCCGACGCAACACCGCACAAAGGCGTCGCAAACATCGGACGACGCCCGACGGTCAACCAGGGGACCGAGAGTCGGCTGGAGGTCAATCTGTTCGACTTCAGCGGCGATCTGTACGGCACCGAAATAACCGTCGCCCTGCACAGCTACATCCGCGCCGAGGTAAAGTTTTCCGGTCTCGACGCGTTGAAGGCCCAGATTGCGGCGGACGCGGCAGAGGCACGGTCGATCTTGCGCTGATACCGAACCGGAGTCAGCCTGTTCCTGTATGAACAGGAGACTACCATGCCCGTGCTGCAGCGGCCGGACGGCGAGATCCACTATCGGACGTTTGGCCATGGGTTCCCGGTTCTGCTGTTCGCACCCGGCGGCCTGCGTTCCCGCATGGAAATGTGGCCGGCGCCCCCCGGCGGTCCGCCGCGGCCGTGGGTCGACTGGACCGCCGCGCTACCAGCGGCCGGCTTCACCGCCGTGGCGATGGACCAGCGCAATGCCGGGGCGTCCCGCACCGCGATCGAGGCCGATCACGGCTGGCATACCTACGCCGCCGACCACATCGCCTTGATGGACCACCTTCGGTTCAACCGGTTTCACGTCCTGGGCGGTTGCATCGGCGGCAGTTTCTGTCTGAAAGCGGTGGAAGCGGCACCAGATCGGGTCGTGTCGGCGGTGCTGCAAAACCCGATCGGTTTGCACCCGGATCATCGCGACTACTTCCCCAACAGCCACGCCGAATGGAGCCAGGAGCAGCTCGCCGCTCGGCCGGACCTCCGGCCAGAGGCGCTTGCCGCCTTCGGCCGCAACATGTGGGATCATCCGTTCGTCTTCAGCGTCGAGCGCAGCTTCGTCCGGGACTTCCCGGTGCCGGCCTTCCTGCTGCCCGGCACGGATATTCCCCATCCGGCGGCGACCAGCGCCGAACTCGCGGCACTGCTGCCGGGCGTCGAGGTGCTGACCGACTGGCGTGGCCCGGACTACCTGGAACAACAGCGCGAGCAGGTGGTGGCGTTCCTCAAGCAGTTCACGCCGTTGCCGCGCTGAGGCGGAGCAAGTTCAGACCGCGCCGCCGTGGGCGGCCAAGAATTAGACGACGATCGCCGCGCGTTCACCAGCCGCGCGGACCCACGCCGCTTCCATGTCCTCGTCGAACAGTTCCGTCAGCTTCTTCATCATCGTGCCGCCGAGTTCCTCGGCATCGACGATGGTCACCGCGCGGCGGTAATACCGGGTCACGTCATGCCCGATGCCAATCGCAATCAGTTCGACCTGATCTCGGTTCTCGATGTCGCGGATCACCTCGCGCAGGTGCTTCTCCAGGTAATTCCCGGGGTTCACCGACAGCGTCGAATCATCGACCGGGGCGCCATCGGAAATGACCATCAGGATCCGCCGGTGCTCCGGCCGGATCAGCAGGCGGCGGTAGGCCCACAGCAGCGCCTCGCCGTCAATGTTCTCCTTCAGCAGCCCCTCGCGCAGCATCAGCCCTAGGTTCTTGCGGGCCCGCCGCCAGGGCGAGTCAGCGGCTTTGTAGATGATATGGCGAAGATCGTTCAGCCGGCCGGGGTTTCGCGGTTTGCCATCCTGCACCCATTTCTCGCGGCTTTGCCCGCCCTTCCACGCCCGCGTGGTGAAGCCCAGAACCTCGACTTTCACCGCGCAGCGCTCCAGCGTGCGCGCCAGAATATCGCCGCACATGGCGGCCACCGTGATCGGCCGGCCGCGCATCGAGCCGGAGTTGTCGATCAGCAGGCTGACCACGGTGTCGCGGAACTCGGTATCCAGCTCGCGCTTATACGACAGCGCCAGCAGCGGATTGATCACCACCCGCGCAAGCCGGCCGGCGTCCAGCATGCCCTCGTCCAGGTCGAACTCCCAGGACCGAGTCTGCTGCG
>DASYBP010000397.1:0-22772 GCA_036500715.1 Rhodopila sp. | reverse complement strand
AGGCTCAGGCTGGCGCCATGGTCGGCGGCGCCGAAGCCGATGTCGGCGAAGCCGCCGAACATGTCGGCCAGGACGAGTTTCTTGCCCAGCCCCAGCAGGAAGATCATCGTGCCGTCCGCGAGATTGTCGCTGCGCGGGCGGGTGACACCGGGTGCTGTCAGTTGCGGGATGATCTCGCCGGGGCGGACGATCGGACCAGCGATCAGGTGGGGGAAGAAGGTGACGAAGGCGGTATAGGGCAGCAGGCGCGGCAGTTCCCGGCGGTCGCCGCGCGCCGTGTCGACCAGGAACATGATCTGCTGGAAGGTAAAGAAGCTGACGGCGAGCGGCAGGGTGATGTGCTACGCCGGAGCGGCCGGGACGGCGATATGCAGCAGGAAATTGGCATATTTGAACCACCCGAGGAGAGCCAGATTGGCTGCGACCCCCAATATCAGCCAGACCTGTTTCGCACCGGTGCGCTGCAACCGCCACGCAATCGCGTAATTTCCCAGGACCGAGGCGGCCAGCAGCGGTACCTGCGCCGGGTTCCACCAGGCGTAGAAGAAAACGTTGCAGGCAATGATCCAGCGCAGTGCCGCCGAGGCGCCAAAGCAACGACCAGCCGCAAAGAAGCCGGCCACGCATACTGGCAGAAATCCAAGAATGAAGGCGACCGTATGGAATATCATGAGGAGCTGGACCAGGCAGTGGACGTCAACCCGGGAGGAAGCAACAAGCGCTGCCTCGGGGTTCTGTTCAGGTCGAGGCAGCTTGTAGACGGTCTCCCGGCCAGGGCCGCCGACGCCGCTCTGCCGTCGCCGCGCTTGGGCCGCCGCCGCTCGCCAGGGCCTCGCGCGGCAGGTAGAGCTTGGCCAGAACCACCGCAGGATGGTCCGGCCCCGCTACGTCACGGTAGAACCACATCATGCG
Organism: Rhodopila sp.; assembly: GCA_036500715.1. GTDB lineage: Bacteria > Pseudomonadota > Alphaproteobacteria > Acetobacterales > Acetobacteraceae > Rhodopila. The sequence continues at coordinate 21,860 of DASYBP010000397.1, read as the reverse complement.
GAGGAAGTCGTACATATCCATCCCGCTCACGCCGCGCTCTAGCTTGCTGATCCGATCGCGGCTCGGCGTCTCCGGGTTCAGGACGCGGGCCACCGTGTCACAGGTATGATCGGCCTTTTCGCGAAGCGCCCGCACGTCTCGGCCCACCGTTGCTAGGTAGTCTCGCTTTACGTCGTCGTCGCCAAGGTATGCCATTTGTCTTGTCCTTACTACCTCATTACGGCGTGTAGGTGGCAAAAATGAATAAATCGCTAATAGATTCTACGGGCGGTCGGCCCTCCCAGTCGGGCCGTTCGCCCTGTGAACAAGGAGTTCCCCGGCGATGCGTTTGCTGGTAGCTGACGCCTGCCATGACAGATGACCTGCCACCGAACCCGGCGCTGCTGCCCGCGGGCCTGCGCGATCTGTTGCCGCCTGATGCGGAAACCGAGGCCTCGGCTGTCGAGGCACTGATGACGGTGTTCGCCGCGCACGGCTATCAGCGCGTGAAGCCGCCGCTGCTGGAATTCGAGGACAGCCTGCTCGCGGGCTCCGGCCTGGCGGTGGCGGACCAGACGTTTCGCCTGATGGATCCTGACAGCCAACGGATGATGGGACTGCGCGCCGACACCACCCCGCAGGTCGCACGGATCGCCACCACCCGGCTGGGTAGCGTGGCGCGACCCCTGCGGCTGTCGTACGCCGGTCAATGTCTGCGCGTCCGCGGCAGCCAGCTCGCGCCGGAGCGGCAGGTGGCGCAGGCCGGCGTGGAACTGATCGGCCATGACAGCCCGGCGGCCGATGCCGAAACCGTCGTGGTAGCTGCCGAAGCCCTGGCGGCGGTCGGCCTGACCCGCGTCAGCTTCGACCTGACGTTGCCAATGCTGGTGCCGTCGCTGCTGGACGATGCAGGGCTGATCGGTCCGGACCGAGTGGCGCTGGCCCGCGCGCTGGACCGCAAGGACGCGGCGGCCGTGGCCCGTCATGGGGGGGCGCTGGCGCCGGTGCTGACCGAATTGCTGCTGGCGGCCGGGCCAGCGGACCGTGCGCTGGCGGCGTTGATCGAGGCGCGATTACCCGGGCCGGCCGGAATGCTGGCCGAACGGGCAGGGGAAACCGTGACGGCGGTCAGAGCCGCCGCACCAGGCTTGCGGCTGACGCTCGATCCGGTCGAATTCCGCGGCTTTCGCTACGAGACCGGAGTGTCGGTAACCGTCTACGCGCTCGGCCGGCATGAGGAACTCGGGCGTGGTGGCCGCTACATCTGCGGCGAAAACGAGCCGGCGACCGGACTGACGCTGTTTCCGGATGCGATCCTGCGGGTCGCCCCGTCGCGCAAGGCGCGTCCCCGCATCTTCGTGCCTCTGGGTGCCGATCGGGGGACCGCCGCGGCGTTGCGGGCCGATGGGTTTGCCACCGTCGCCGCCTTGGCCCCGACCACGGACGATACCGCCGAGGCGAAACGGCTGGGCTGCTCGCATATCCTGCGCGACGGAAAAGCCGCGCCGATTGATCACATCGAGGGCTGAGCAATGGCCAATGTCGCGGTGATCGGCGCCCAATGGGGCGACGAGGGCAAAGGAAAAGTCGTGGACTGGCTGGCCAGCCGGGCTGACGTCGTGGTTCGGTTCCAGGGCGGGCATAACGCCGGCCACACGCTGGTCGTGGGGAACGAGACCTACAAGCTGTCGCTGCTGCCCTCGGGCCTGGTGCGCGGCAAGTTGGGGGTCATCGGCAATGGCGTCGTCGTCGACCCCGACGCGCTGCTGGCCGAGATTGCGCGGGTGCGCGCCCAGGGCCTGAACGTGACGCCTGAAACGCTGCGTATCGCCGAAAACGCGGTGCTGCTCCTGCCGCTGCACCCGGCGCTGGACAAAGCGCGCGAAGAAGCGCGTGGAGCGCAGAAGATCGGCACCACAGGTCGCGGCATTGGACCTGCGTATGAGGACAAGGTCGCCCGCAGAGCCATCCGGGTTGCGGACCTCGCGGAGCCGGAGACGCTATCGGCCAAGCTCGATGAATTGCTGCTGCACCACAACACGTTGTTGCAGGGCTTCGGGGTGGCACCTTTCGCCAAGGATGCGTTGCTGGACGGCCTGCTGAAGCTGGCACCGCAGATTCTGCCGTTCGCCGAGCCGGTGTGGGAGCGGCTGGACCAGTTGCGGCGCGGCGGCAAGCGCATCCTGTTCGAGGGTGCCCAGGCGGTGATGCTTGACGTCGATCACGGCACCTATCCGTTCGTTACTTCGTCAAACACCGTGGCGGCGACAGCGGCGTCGGGCAGCGGCGTCGGGCCGGGGGCGGTGGGTTTTGTGCTGGGGATCGCCAAGGCATACACCACGCGCGTCGGATCGGGCCCGTTCCCGACCGAACTGCACGACGACATCGGGCAATTGCTGGGTGATCGCGGTCATGAATACGGCGTCAACACCGGCCGCCGCCGCCGCTGCGGCTGGTTTGATGCCGCGCAGGTGCGTCAGGCCATCAAGGTCGGCGGTGTGCAGGGTCTGGCCTTGACTAAGCTGGACGTGCTGGACGGGCTGCAGGAACTGAAAATCTGCACCGGCTACCGCATCAACGGGACGTTCTGCCGCCATCTGCCGGCCGCACCTGGTGCTCAGGCCGCCGCAATCCCTGAATACGAGGTTGTGGAGGGCTGGGCCGGGTCGTCGCGCGGTGCGCGTTCCTGGGCCGGCCTGCCGGCGCCGGCGGTGAAGTACGTCCGGCGGATCGAGGAACTGGTGGAAGCGCCGGTCACGCTGTTGTCCACCAGCCCGGAGCGGGACGATACGATCTTGGTGAAGGACCCGTTCGAGGGATAGCGTCGCTGGAAGGCGGTCGGGAACGGTTGCACGCGCGTGGCGACGCGGTTCGGTTTATAACAGTCCGCCCAGCCCAGATCACCCCGAAGCGTTAACGAACCATCAACCTTTTCTCCCTATCGTCGGCCGGCCCGACCAAAACGGTTCGCTCGCATGGCCGACAACTCATTTCTTGCACTGCCCAACGCGCTGATCGCCGGGCGTTTCCAAGTCGAAACCGCCCAGGTCCTGCCGGATGCAGGCGGGGGACTCCCCGCTTACCTCGCCCGCGATCGTATGGCGTCGGATGGCAAGCGCGTCGCCCTGGCGGTCTCCCGGGAGGCATCACCCGACTTCAGGGCGTTGCGTACGATCACCGATCCCATCGACAACCTGATGACGCCATTGGGCCACGGCGTCGCACCGCTGCCGGGCGGGAAGGGTGAGAACCTGTTCGTCATCTATACGCCGCCACCCGGGCCGCCGGTTTCCGAGCCGCTGAGTGCGTGGACGGACCGACCGTTGATGGACCTGGTGATGCGGCCGGTCGCCCGCGTTCTGGAGATCCTGCAGCACCGCAAACTGACGCATCGGGCGATTCGCCCAAATAACGTGTTTCAATCGGCACGGGGGCAGCCGGTCACGCTGGGCGCGGCCTGGGCCGCACCTCCTGCGATACACCAGCCGGCGGTATTCGAGTCACCCTATAGCGCGATGTGTCACCCAGCCGGCCGAGGCAACGGGACGATCGCGGACGACATCTATGCGCTGGGCGTCCTGATGGTGACCTTGGCCAGCGGCGCGATCCCGATGGCAAACACGGATGATGCGACGATCATCCGCCTGAAAATCGAGCTGGGTAGCTTCGCCGCGCTGACGCGGGATCGCCCTGTCTCGGGTTTCTTTGCCGATTTGCTGCACGCAATGCTGGCGGATGATCCCGATCACCGGCCGCAGCCTGCTCAGTTGCTGGATCCGGCCGGCATGCGCGGCCGTCGCGCGGCGGCGCGCCCGCCGCGACGTAGCCAGCACGCCTTGATGCTGAACGACATCGCGGTGTTCGACGCCCGCCTCCTGGCCTACGCCCTGCTCGTGGACTACAAGAAGGCGGTGCAGTTTGTCGCCAACGGGCTGGTGACCCAGTGGCTGCGCCGCGGTCTGGGCGATGCCACGCTGGCGGCGCGGATCGAGGATCTGGTTCGCGCGCGTGTTGCCGATACCAACTCGGGGGCGCTTGCCGATCCGCTGCTGGTGATGCAGACCATCGGCACGATTAGTGTGCGGATGCCGCTGTGCTGGCGTGGCGTCGCGCTGTGGCCCGACGGTTTGCCTGGACTGCTGGCGCTGGGGATCGCCGGAAATACCGACCTTTTGGTGGCCGCCGAGGAGTTGCTGGTCAACGACGCGGCCACCGTCTGGTTGCGGACCGGGACGCGGCCCGAACGCCCTGAGCCTCCCGACATCTCCGGCGGGCTGCCCCTCGCCGCCGGTCCGGCGGGCCGCGCGCGCCTGTTTTACGAGCTGAATCCGCTGCTGCCATGTCGGGCGCCAGGAATGGAGGCCGCCTGGATTGGCGACATCGTGGCCTTGATGCGCTTTCTGGAGCGGGCGGCCGGAAGTGCCAGCGAGCGTCTGGTGGTCGATCATCTGGCAGCGTTCATCGCCGCCCGGGCCGACCGCAAGAGCCAGGTGCAGGTGGAGGCGCTGGCGGAAGCCAAGAGCTCGGAAGTGTTCCGCAGAGGCGAACTGGCTCTGCTGCGCGACCTGCAACTGCGCTTTCACCCCGACCCGATGCCAACCTTGGCGAAGTGGGCAGCGTTACGGCTCAGGCCCGACCTGGACCGATGGCACAACAGACCGAAGCGGGAGGCGATGCTGGTTCGGCTCGAACAGCTGGCCGAGGCCGGCTTCCTGTCATGTTTGCTGGAGCTGACCAGTGATGCGGCGGCCCGGGCGCAGGATATGGCCGGGGCGAGACTGGCGGCGATCGAGTTGGCCGCGATCGACGCGGAAGTCGCGGCCATCCATAGCCACGACGAAGAGCGCCTGGCGGACGCCGAGAGGTTCGGCCACGCGATTACCGGCGGGATCGGATTGTCGGCGTTGATCCTGATGGCGATGTCGGTCCTGCTGCGATGAGCGGCGGGTCCAGCGTCGGCCGCGGGCTGGGCGGCCTGCTGGTCTTGCTGCTGGCGCTCGCGGCCGGCGGGCTGATTGCGCTCTCGCCGGATATCGCGCTGCCCATGGCCTTGCTGCTGCTGCCGGGACTGGTCGCCCTGGTGCTGGACCGCTCGCCGGGCTGCGGCGTCGCGCGGGCCATTCTGCTGTTTCAGGGGGCATCGTGCGTGCACCCGGCCATGAACGCATGGTACCGATGCGCCGGAATCGACGGTTGCATGAGCTATCTGGGGGAATGGCAATCGATTCTACCGGTCTGGCTGGCAGCGGCGGTCGCCTGGGTGCTGACCCAGGTCCTGCCGCTGGGCCTGAAGCTGTTAGCCGATTATCGGCTGCGGCACCGCAGCGCCGCGCTGGTCGCCCGGCGCCAGGCCCTGGTGGAAGAATGGGGACTGGAAGAACAATCGTCACCCTGATTCTTCTACCGATCGAAACAAACCGCCGCGCGGACGCATATTCCTGAGTACCTGGCAACACCGATTGACAGCCGGCAACCGGTAGCGCTGTTTAGCCGTCCCGGAGCGTCGTGATAACAGCGTCGACGCCCGGCCTCATAAGAAAAAGCCCAAGGGAGGATCCTGTTCATGCCACGCAACTGCAAAGCGCTACCGTCCTCGACGCAAACAACAGAACGCCACCGTTGGAGTGTGCTGGCGGCTTGGGCGCTCGTCGGGTTTCTCGCCACGGGAGCGGCCTGGGCCGAAGACCCTGGCTTCCCAGCACCGAACGGCGATCAGAGCGTGCTGCCCGCCGGCGCGAAGCTGGACCGCATCTTCGGCGGCGGATGCACGTTGACCGAAGGCGTTGCGACAAGTCCGGACGGCCAAGTCTACTTCAGCGACATTACTTTCACCACGATGTGCAAGGATTCCTCGGGAAAATTCGCCCAAGCCGGCAATATCTGGAAATACGACCCGAAGACCAAACAGGCCACGATCTTTCGTTCGCCAAGCGGTATGTCGAACGGCATGAAATTTGATGCCGACGGTAACCTGGTCATTGCCGAAGGCGCCGATTTCGGCGGGCGACGCCTGACCAAGACCGATATGAAGACCGGCAAGAGCTATATCCTGAGCGGGCTCTACAACGACCAGCCGTACAACGCGCTCAATGACCTGACGATCGACACAAAGGGCCGGATCTACTTCACCGACCCGCGTTATCTGGGTTGGGAACCGATGAACCAGCCGGTTCAGGCGGTCTACAGGTTGGACCCGGACGGCAAGGTGTCGCGATTGATCACCGACGCCGGCAAGCCGAACGGGGTGCAGGTGTCGCCTGATCAGAAGACGCTCTACGTGCTGGCGCACGACAACGGCGCGCACGATTTTTTGCCAAAGGGTGAGGTCGCGCAGAAAGGTCTGATGGCCTGCCTCGCCTACGATCTGTCACCGGACGGGACAGTCGGCAAGCGCCGCATGGTGGTCGACTGGCTACCCAACGACGGCGGAGACGGCATGAGCATAGATGTCGACGGTAATCTGTACATCGCCGTCCGCAGCGAGGCGGCACCAGGGCTGTATGTCTACGCCCCGGACGGCAAGCAGCTCGCGTTTGTGCCAACCGGCAAGGAACTCCCGACCAACGTCGCGTTCGGTTGGGGCGATGATGCCAACCTGCTGTATCTGACCTCGGGAAAGAGCCTGTACACGATACGGATGGCGAAGAAAGGCTGGCATTTGCCGGCACCGTAGCGACCGGCCGAGCCCCGTCACGGGTCGCTGATCCGCGACGGGGCCTAGCTTAAGGTTTGCGCTAGGCCGCGACCTCCACCACGACGAGTTCGGTTGCCTGCGCCGCGGTGACGGTGACCGAGCGCTCGTCGGAGATGGCGACGCCGTCGCGGGCTTGGGCGGTGACCCCGTTCACGGTGACCGAACCGTTCACCGGTACCAGGTAGGCGGCGCGGCCGGGTGCCAAGGAGAACTCCGTCGTCTGCCCCTCGGCCAGCCTGCCGGCCAGCACCGCGGCGTCGGCGTTGAGCTTCAGTGCTTCGGACGAGGCGTCGGAGGACCGGCCGCTGGCAAGCACCGACAGGCCGTTGTTGCCGCGCGGGAACGCGCGCGTGTCCCAGCCTGGAGCGACGCCGCGGCGATCGGGCAGAATCCAGATCTGAAACAGGCGGGTCGGAACCTTCTCCAGGTTGTATTCGGCGTGGGTGATCCCGGTTCCGGCATGCATCACCTGAACATCGCCGGCTTCGGTGCGGCCCTCGTTGCCGAGATTGTCGCGGTGGGTGATGGCGCCTTCGCGGATATAGGTCACGATCTCCATATCGCGGTGCGGATGCGGGTCGAAGCCGGTGCCGGGCGCCACCTCATCATCATTCCAGACGCGCAGACGGCCAAGGCCCATGCGGCCGTTGTCGTGGTAGCCGCCGAAGCTGAAGTGGTGGTGCGCGTTCAGCCACTCATTGCGGAACGTGCCCAGCGAATTGAAGGGGCGAAGCTCGATCATCGACGGGTAATCCTTGCTGTTGCGGGCGAACTTGGGGCGTCGTTTGGCTTTCCGCAATATGCTGAGGGGTGGAGCAGCCCATCGCCGAGGACAGGGTCCGCCGATGCGGACCAGTGGCTCGCGAGGCGAAAAACTCACGGCATTGTCAGCAAGTCGGGCAGCGCCTTTCGGAGCTGTCTCGATTTCGACCCCCCAGCGTCATAGAGCTGTCATGCCCTGAGTTGTAGCCCTACTTGCGAAGCCGTGCCATTTCCGCTCCGGAATCGGTCCAGCGGCGGCAGGAGAGGACAAAGAAGTCATGGATCGATACAAGGTATTCACGAGATGCTGCATCGCCGTGGCGGTGGCTGGTCCGGTGCCTGTCGAGCCGGCCTGGGCGCAGTCGGACGACGCAATGACGCTTGCGCCACCCTCGAGCGATGTGGTGCGGCAGTATATCAGCGACCTCACCAACGAGCCGAAGCTGTCGCACGCCGACAAGCTTCGCCTGCTGAAGCAGAACATCAAGTATGTCTTTGTGCTGTTCCAGGAGAACCGGTCGTTTGACTTTCACCTGGGAACGTTTCCGGGCGCCGACGGCCTGTTCTCGAAGTCCGCGGACCAGACCGCCGGGTTCAGCCAGCCGATCGTCAATACCGATGGCAGCGCGGCCACGATCTCGCCATTCCTGATCCCCCAGACGGTCACCGACGTCAACGGCAAGACGGTGCCGCTGTATCCGGCGGACACCGACTCGGTTGATCATTCACATGCCGGGATCGACAACAGTCTCGACGTGGACGCCAGCGGTGTCGCCGCGAATGATCGCTATGCGCTGAATGAAGAAGGGTTGACCACCAAGAACGGACAGATTGTGTCCCTGTCCACGGGTGCGCCGGCGACTGCCTATCCGACATTGACACAGAAACAGCGTGGCGAACTGGTCATGTCGCACATCGACTGCGACACGATTCCCTTCGTATGGCAGTACGCCGACCGCTTTACGCTGTTCGACAACTTCCACCAGACGATCATCGGTCCCTCGACCCCGAACGCGATCGCGATGATCGCGGGCCAGTCGGGTGAAACGCAGTGGGCGCTGCATCCGGAGCAGGGGAGCAACAACACCGCAAGCTCCACCGTGTCGCTGAGCGGTGGCCAGCCGATCGTCGCCGATCCGGGCCCGTTCCCCGGCTCCAACCTCGATCAGTCACCAACTAAGCCGCCGTACAATGCCGCTGACGAGAATCCGGCGACGCCTGCTCTTAACCAGACCTACGCCAGCCTGCCGCTGTCGTTCATGGGCAATCAGATCGGGCAGACCATCCAGTCGGATGAGAACCCGGCGCTGGACCTCGCGGACGTGCAGCATGACATTCAGACGATCGCCAGCGGCTTGAATCCGATCAACTGGGGCTGGTACCAGGAAGGTTATGATGCCGAACCGACGGATACGTCCGGAACCGCGTCGCACACCAGCTATATCGTGCACCACAACGGACCGCAGTATTTCGGGTACGTCGGCGACAACACGGTGGCGGTGTCCCACTTGCATGGTCTGAACGACTTCTTCAACGCGGTGGCCGCACAACAATTGCCGGCGTCCGGTGGGGTCTTCTACGTTCGCGGCGGCTACGACAATATCGCCGGCCTCAACCCGCTCGATCCGAACCCGGCAGTGCAGAAGAACTTCCCAGGCGACGACGATCATCCCGGCTATTCTGATGCACAGATCAGCGAGGCCTTGCTGGCGAGAGAGATCAATGCGATCGCGTCGAGCCCTTACTGGAAGAACAGTGCCATAATCATCACGTACGACGAGACCGACGGCCTGTATGACCATGCGCTGCCGCGTATCCGGTCGTTTGATCCCGAGGGCAGCCCGCTGGCGGGCGGTCCACGGATACCGGCGATTGTAATCTCACCATTCAGCCACGTGCATGTCATTTCCCATGCGTATTCGGAACATAGTTCCGTCATCAAGTTCATTGATGAACTGTTCGATCTGACACCGCTGGCGGATCTGCCCGACGAGGTTCGCGGGCGCAAACTCGGGTTGCAGGAGTTTGGGCAGAAGGATCTTGGCCCGGCCGACGATCGGGTGCCCGACATCAGCAGCCTGTTCTCGGCGTTTGACAATGGCCGCCTGACCGGCGCCACCGCACCGCTGCCGGCGGCATATGCCGAGATCGACGACAGCGTCGTGAAGTCGCTTCCCCATTACGGTGGTCAGGGCTGCTACACGCTGAATATCGTACCGACGGACTATGTCGGTGGAAAACTGATCGACCCCCCGCCGGCGGACTTCAACCCCCGGCCGGGCACGACGCCCGGCACGCCGACTTCGGGGAGCTGGACGCCTTAATCTGGGTTGGGGCTGGCTGGCAGCCCGCCCCCGGTTTGCCCAGCCCCCGATTTGCCCAGCCCCCGATTTGCAAAGAGATGCCTTGTGTTCGCACGAATATTCTTGGGCCTGACGTTTGGTGTCCTGGCCGCTACGCCGATAGCGGCTGGGACGTTGGCGGATGTCCGCGCGACCGGCACGCTGCGTTGCGGGGTCAACACCGCGGTTGAGGATTATTCAAAATTCGAAACCCATGGCGACCTGTCCGCGCTGGGCCGGGATCTCTGCCGAGCCGTTGCCGCGGCGGTGCTTGGTGACCCGGACAAGGCGATACTGGTGCCCTTGCCGGATGATCCGCATAGCCTGGCGGCGGTGCGGGCCGGGCAGGTCGCCCTGCTTGCCGGTGCCACGCCCGACCTGACCAGCCAGGATGCATTTGGGCTGGGTTTCGGGCCACCCGTGTTTTTCGATGGTCAGGGGTTCCTGGTGCACCGACAGACCGGGCCGCGGTCGATCGCCGGTCTGCGAGACCAGCAGGTCTGTTTCATCACAGAAACGCAGGCGGAAGAGGATCTGAACGACCGGCTGGCGCTGCGGGACGTGAGGTTCATTCCTTTCGCGTTCGAAGAAACCGGCGAGATGGAGGCGGCGCTGGTTACCGGCCATTGTGCGGCCATCGCGGGACCGGTCTCGCAACTTGCGTCGATGCGCAGCGGATTTCATGCTCGCACGGCGCAATACGATATTCTGCCTGAGACGATCACTTTGCAGCCCTTCGCGCCGGCCTTCCGGGCCGACGATCCGCAGTGGGGGGCGATTGTGGCTTGGACCGTCAATGCGCTGATTCTGGCCGAGGAGGCCGATGTAAGCGGGTCCGGCGCGGCGGCCCTGCGGGACAGTGGCCGGCCGGAGGTGCGGTATCTGCTTGGCGGGACGCCGGGGGTGGGCAAGGCGCTGGGACTGGATGACGCCTGGGCCTTGCGCGTGGTTTCCGCCGTGGGCAACTACGGCGAGGTTTACGAGCGGGACCTGGGTGGCGGATCGCCGATGCGGCTGCCACGCGGCCGCAACGCTCTGTGGACGCAGGGTGGCATGATCTACGCGCCGCCGATCCGGTGATCAGCCGCAGAGTTCAGGCGCAGGGCGCGCCCGAGTGGCCGGCAGGCCACGCTCCGCCCCAAATCCGCCCCCGTGAGTCAGCCGCCCCAGCGAGTCAGCCGCCCGTGTGAGTTCAGTCGATGACAATCCGCGGCCCACTCCGCCGCGCCACCGCCGTCCCGGCCACCTTGTCCCACACCCGCGCGGCGAGCGCGCCATACGCCTGCGCCGCCACGCTGTCCGGCGCCTGCGCCGAGATGGGTGTGCCGGCGTCGGACGCCATCCTTATGTCCAGCAGCAGCGGAATCTCACCGAGGAATTCCGTGCCCAAATGCGCCGCCTCGGCCTTGGCGCCGCCGTGGCCAAAAATATCGGCGCGGTGACCGCAATTCGGGCAGCAATAAAAACTCATGTTCTCGACCAGCCCCAGGACCGGCACGTTGGTCTTCTCAAACATCCGCACGCCGCGCCGGGCATCGACCAGCGCGATATCCTGCGGCGTGGAGACAATTACCGCGCCGGTCAGCGCCACCCGCTGCGCCATCGTCAGTTGGGCATCCCCGGTGCCGGGGGGCATGTCGACCACCAGAATGTCCAGCGCGCCCCATTCCACCTGCCCCATCATCTGCTCCAGCGCGCCCATCACCATCGGCCCGCGCCAGATCATCGCGGTTTCCTCATCCACCAGAAAACCGATCGACATGCACGACACCCCCCACGCCGGCAGCGGGATCATCCTGTCCGCGCGCACCTCGGGCTTGCGGTTCAGCCCGACCATCCGCGGCAGGCTGGGACCATAGATGTCGGCATCAAGCAGCCCGACTTTATGGCCCTGCCTGGCCAGTGACACCGCAAGGTTGACCGCCACGGTGGATTTGCCGACACCGCCCTTGCCGGATGCGACCGCGACGATCGCCTTGACCTCCGGCAACAGCAGCGCTGGCTTGCCGCCCGGCGCCTGCGCATGCCCCTTCGGACCGTGGCCATGACCTCCTGCCGCGGCGGGCAAAGGCGATCGCGCCGTGGCGGGCGACGCCGACGGCTTGTGCGCGGTCAGGATCGCCGTCGCGTTGGTCACGCCGGGCTGGCGCATCAGTACCGCCTCAGCCTCTCGACGCACCGGTTCCATCGCCGCCGCATGGGCTCGGTCGGTCAACAGCGTCGCCTGCACCAGGCCGCCGCGGACCTCGATCGCCTCGACCAGACCGGCGCTCACGATGTCCCGGCCGGAGCCCGGATCCTTGATCGCCCGAAGCGCAACGCGCAGGGTATCCGGTGATACATCGACCATCGTCGTTGAACCCATATCTTGCAAACCTGACACGGCCGGCAGATAAGCACCGCGACGCGGGCACGTGTCCAGACGCATATGGCGCGTCACAGCGTTTCCGCCAACGGCTCGCGCAGCCGGCGATTCGACAGGAGCCAGCGATATATGCCTTGGAATAGCGGCGGTCCCGGTCCGTGGGGCAATCCGTCCGGCTCCTCCGGGGGCGACGGCGACAAGAAGCCGACACAGGGTCCCTGGGGCAATCCTAGCGGCAACAAAGGCGGCAACGGCGGCGGCGGCGAACGGCCGGATCCTGACCGCGGCCCGCGCCGTCCCTCGTTTGGCGGTGGGGGCGGCCCATTCGGTGGTGGCCCCTTCGGCGGTGGCGCCCCGCCAGACCTCGACCGGTTGATCGCGCAAGCGCAGTCCTTCATCCGCGGCCTGCTGGGCGGCGGATCCGGCCGCGGCGCCGGCGGCGGCCCGTTCGGCGGCTGGACCAGCAGCCGCGGCTTCGGACTTTTGTTGCTGGCGATCATCGTGATCTGGATCGGCAGCGGCTTCTACCGGGTCCAGCCTGACGAACAAGGTGTGGTTCTGCGGTTCGGCGCCTACTCCTACTGGACCCCACCAGGTCTGCACTGGCACATACCCTGGCCGATCGAAACCGTGGAGATGCCAACCGTCACCCGCATCAACCGCACCGAGATCGGCTACCGCTCCGCCGCTGGCGGCAACGTCGAGTCAGGCCACGACATCGCGGGCCGCGACGTTCTGGCCGAAAGCCTGATGCTGACCGGCGACGAGAACATCATCGACATCGACGTGGCGGTATTCTGGCGCATCAATGACGCGGCCGCCTTTCTGTTCAACACCGCCAGCCCGGAAACCCTGGTCCGCGCCGTGGCGGAAAGCTCGATGCGAGAGGTGATCGGCCGCACCCCGATCCAGCCTGCGCTAACCCAGTTGCGTGCGCAAATCGAGGCCGACGTGTTCAAGCAGACCCAGGAAATCCTCGACCGCTACCGGGCAGGCGTGGAGATCACCCAGGTGCAGTTGCAGAAGGTCGATCCCCCAGCCGCCGTGATCGAAAGTTTCCGCGATGTTCAGCGAGCCAACACCGATGCCGAACGCATGCGAAATGAGGCCGAGTCCTACCGCAACGACATCGTGCCGCGCGCCCGCGGCGACGCCGCCCGCATCGTCGCCGAGGGCCAGGGCGCCAAAGCCGCCTCGGTCGCCCAGGCCAACGGCCAGGCACAGCGCTTCGACAGCGTGCTGAAGGCCTACCAGGTGGCCAAGGATGTCACGCTGCGGCGGATGTACCTCGACACCATCCAGGACGTGCTCGCCCATTCCCAGCCGCTGGTGGTGGATGACAAGCTGCGCGGCCTGGTGCCGTTCCTGCCCCTGAACGTGCCGCCGCCAACCCCGGCCGTGCCGCCCGCACCCGCTTCCTCCGCGTCCGTCGGAGCCACCCGATGACCCGCATCACCATTGCCGGCCTCGCGCTGCTCATCGTCCTGGCTATCGTCGCCAGCGCCAGCCTGTTCACCGTTTCACAGACCGAACAGGCGCTGGTCGTGCAGTTCGGCAAGGTCGTGCGCCCGATCTCGGACCCCGGGTTGCACGCCAAGTGGCCTATCGCGCAGAATGTCATCACCTTCGATCGCCGCCTGCTGGCGGTGGAGCTTCCCGGCGAGGAGGTGATCCTGGGTGACCAGCGCCGGCTGATCATCGATGCCTTCACCGTGTTCCGCATCGCCGATCCGCTGCGCTTCTATCAGGCGATCGGGCCTATCCCGGACAACATCCGCGGCCGGCTGAACTCGGTTGTCACCGGCAGCCTGCGGCGCGTCCTCGGCAACAACAAGCTGCTGGACGTGTTGTCAGCCGACAGGGAGCGGATCATGTCAACGATCCGCGGCCAGGTGAACACCGAGATGGAGAATTTCGGCGTCAACATTGTCGATGTCCGGATCCGGCGCGCCGACCTGCCGAAGGAAAACACCGACGCGATCCTCTCGCGCATGCAGTCGGAACGCCAGCGGGTGGCCGCCCAGGCGCGCGCCGAGGGTGCTGAAGCATCCCAGCGCATCAAGGCGGACGCCGAGCGTGAACGGACGGTGCTGGTCGCCGACGCCAAGGCCACCGCCGACAATCTGCGCGGCGAGGGCGAAGCCGAGGCAACCAACATCTACGCCAAGGCTTTTGGACAGGATCCGGCCTTCTTCTCGATCTGGCGCACGCTTCAAGGCTATCACGATATCTTCGACGGCGGGACGGCCCGGCTCGTCGTGTCGCCGGACAACGACTACCTGAAGTATCTACAGGCGCCGCCGCCCGAACCATCACGATAGAAAGGCGCCGGACGACGACCCGTGTCTTTCGCTGGATAAGTTGCTAGCGTTGCATTCCGGACCATCTATGGATCATTCGCCAGGAAAACCGATCATGCGCCTGTTTCGCTCCCCCGTCGCCCGCGCTGCTGTGCTTGGCGTATCATTCACTCTGGTGCTGCCGGCGGTGATACCTCTCACCGCTCTGATTCAACCGGCGATGGCGCGCTCCGCGCCGGACAGTTTCGCTGATCTTGCGTCCAAGCTGCTCCCCGCGGTGGTCAATGTCTCATCAACCCAGACGGTGACGGCCAAGAACGGCGCCCGTGGTCCGGACGCCGGTCCGGAAATGCCGATGTTCCCGCCCGGTTCGCCGTTCGAGCAGTTCTTCAAGGACTTTCTCAATCGCAACCACGGCGGCGGAGGTCAAGGCGGAGACAATCCGCCGGCGGCTCGGCGGGCACAAAGCCTTGGGTCCGGCTTCATCGTCGATCCATCCGGCTACGTGGTCACCAACAATCACGTCATCGAGGGCGCCGACGAGGTTTCGGTCACGCTGCAGGACAACACGGTGCTGAAAGCCGAGATCGTTGGCCGCGACGAAAGCGGCGATATCGCTCTGCTGAAGGTGAAAACCGACAAGGCGCTGCCGACGGTGGATTTCGGCGACAGCTCGCAGTCCCGGGTCGGCGACTGGGTGCTGGCGATCGGCAACCCGTTCGGTCTCGGCGGCACCGTGACGGCGGGCATCGTGTCGGCGCGCGGCCGCGATATCCATCAGGGTCAGTATGATGACTTCATCCAGACCGATGCGGCGATCAACCGCGGCAACTCGGGCGGCCCGCTGTTCAACATGGACGGCCAGGTGATCGGCATCAACACGGCCATCTTCTCGCCGTCTGGTGGGTCAATCGGCATCGGCTTCTCCATCCCATCCAACATGGCGAAGAACATCGTCGCGCAGCTCAAGGCATACGGCCATCCGCGGCGCGGCTGGCTGGGAGTAAAAATCCAGCAGGTGACGCCGGAAATCGCCGAGAGCCTCGGGCTGAAGGATTCCAACGGCGCAATGGTCGCCGGCGTGACCGATGGCGGCCCGGCGGAGAAGGCGAAGATCCACGGCGGCGACGTCATCCTGAAGTTCGGCGGCCAGGATGTGAAGGAAATGCACAACCTGCCGCGCATCGTCGCGGACTCCGAGGTCGGCAAGGAAGTGCCGGTGCTGCTGTGGCGCGACGGCAAGGAGGTCACCGTTCAGACCGTGCTGGCGGAACGCCCGGCGGACGCGGAACTCGCCGCGAACGACAACGGCGGCGGCGCGAAGCCCGCCGATACCACCAAGCCCACCGACATTACCGGCCTCGGCCTGAAGGTTGCCCCCGTAAGCCAGGACCTGAAGGACAAATTCCAGCTCGGCGCGGATCAGAAGGGTGTCGTCATCACCGACGTCGCTCCCAACACGCCGGCAGCAGAGCGTGGCCTCAAGCCCGGCGACGTGATCATGGAGGTGCAGCAGGCCGAGGTCTCGGCCCCGGCCGACGTCCAGAAGCAGATCGACGCCGCCCGCAAGGCGGATCGCAAGAACGTCCTGATGCTGATCCAGCGGGAGGGCGGCGTTCAGTACGTGCCGCTTTCGGTTACCAAGCCCGAAGGCAAGGACAAGCAGCCTGGATGAGCTGGTCCGCCCGGCAGTACACCAGCTTCGAGGCCGAACGGACGCGGCCGGTACGTGACCTGTTGAACGCCGTGCCAACCCTCACGGTGCGGCGGGCAATCGACCTGGGCTGCGGCCCGGGGAACTCGACCGAGGTGCTGGCCGCGCGATTCCCGGCCGCCGAAATCGCCGGCCTGGACACCTCGGCCGACATGATCGCGGCGGCTCGCAAACGGCTCCCCGAACGACGATTCCACCTTGGCAGTATCGTCGAGTGGGACGATCCGGGGGCGTTTGACGTCATTCTGGCGAACGCGGTGCTGCAATGGCTGCCGGACCACGCCACGCTGATGCCCAGGCTGGCGGCCAAACTGACCCAAGGCGGCAGCCTCGCCGTGCAGATGCCGGACAACCTGCAGGAGCCGGCGCACCGGCTGATGCGCCAGATCGCCGCCGCTGGGCCATGGGCGGCGAAGCTGGCCGGCGCCGCGGCGGTTCGGACCTCGCGCTTTACCGCCCCTTGGTACTACACGCTGCTGCGCCCTCATGCCGGCCGCGTCGAGGTCTGGACCACCATCTATCACCATGTGCTCGCCGGCGGCACCGACGCGGTGGCGGAGTGGTTCAAGGGCAGCGGCCTGTTGCCATTTCTCGAACCGCTGGAGCCGGCGGAGACGACGGGATTCCTGGCTGAATACCGCGCCGGGCTGGCCGATGCCTATCCGCCGCTGGCCGATGGTTCCGTGCTCCTGCCGTTTCCCCGGCTGTTCATCGTCGCCACAAGATAGGCAACTACCCGGTCACAAACGCCGACGCCGGATACCCCTGCGCGAACAGCAACGCACGCAGATCGGCATGATCGACCCGCGCCCGCGCCTGCGCCGCCACGATCGGCTTGGCATGAAACGCGACACCAAGCCCCGCCGTCCGGATCATGTCCAGATCGTTCGCCCCGTCCCCCACCGCCAAGGTCGCCTGCAGTTTCACCCCGCGCTGAGCCGCCAGCTCGATTAACGCGCCGAGCTTGCTGTCCCGGTCAAGAATCGGCTCGCCCACCTGCCCGGTCAGCGCCGAACCATCGTCCAGCAGGATGTTCGATCGGTGCACGTCAAAGCCCAGCAGTGCCGTGACCTTGCCGGTGAAAAAGCTAAATCCGCCCGACAGCAGCGCCGTCAGCGCCCCCCGCGCGCGCATCGTCGCCACGAGTTCAATGGCGCCTGGCGTCAGACGGACCTCCCGCCAGGTCCTCTCCAGCGCCGCCAGGTCCAGCCCCTTCAACATCGCCACCCGCTCGCGCAGGGCCGCCTTGAAATCCAGCTCGCCATTCATCGCTCGTGTGGTAATCGCGGCGATCTTTTCACCCACATTGGCAAAGCCCGCTAGCTCGTCCAGCGTCTCCCCCTGCACGATGGTGCTGTCCATATCCGCGACCAGCAACGCCTTCCGCCGGCCGCGCGCCTTGGTGACGATCGCATCGATCGGCCTGCCCGCGAGTGCCGCGTCAAGCGCCACTTGGTCCAGCGGCCCGGACAGCGGAATATCCGCCGCCTCCCCGGCCGACAGCACCACCGGCGGCGCCCCGCGCACGGCGTTGCGGAGTTGATTGAGAATCGCCGGCGTCAGCGTGGTTGCCTCACGCTGAGCGACGACTGTGAGAATCTCCATCATTCCGGCCGGAACCTGACAGCCGGCCGATGGTCAGGCAAGCGGAGGGGCGAGCGACGTTTTTTCCTCGCGGACCGCCTACAGTCCGGACAGATAGCCGGCCAGGGCCGCGAGATCCGCCGGGTCAGCCGCGTTCATCAGGTCGGTCATGCCAGGATTGTTGGCGCGCACGCCCGAGCGAAAGTCGAGCATCGTCTTGGCGAGATAGGCGTGCTGCTGGCCCGCCAGGCGCGGCACGGAACCCGCGGCCATAAAGCCGGCGGCGTGACAGCCGGTGCAACCGATCGAGCTGTTGGCCTGCAGCGCTCGGCGCGCGTCCGCGTCCGACGCACGCTGTTGCGCAAGATTGGGCCACGGCTTTGCCGCGAAATAGGCGGCAAGCGCTTGCAGATCGGGCTTTTCCAGCCGCTCCAGACTCGGCGCCATCACCTCGACCGTGCGTGAGCCGCGCTTGATGTCGCGGAGTTGCAGGTAGAGATAGCCCTCGTTCTGACCCCAGATGATCGGAATTGCGGGATCGCCTGGCTCGCCCGCCGCGCCATGACAGGCGGCGCAAATTCCGGCGGTGTCCGCGATGCCGTCGGCCCATGCTGGCGAGAGCGGCGCAAACGCGACGGCCGCGAACATCACCAACCGCAAGCTGACAACCACGCGGCCTACCCAGCAATTCATCCGGTTTCCGCGGCCCAGGGAGATCGTGGGCGGCGTGTCCGCCCACGGCTTCCTCCAGCCGAACAGTTCAGTCGACCGTGAAGGCAATGATGTTGTTGCCACGCTTGTAGTCAAGCTGCGTGTTTCCGCCGGCTCCCACCACGATATACTGCTTGCCGCCTATCGAGTAGGACGACGGTGGAGCGTTCACCCCGGCGCCGGCCTGGAATACCCACAGCGTCGCTCCGGTCTCGGCGTCATAGGCCTTGAACTGGCCGTTCCCTTCGCCTGTGAAGATCAGCCCGCTCGCGGTGGCCAGCACGCCGCCGATCATCGGCTGCGGGGTTTTCACCTGCCAGCGGACCTTTCCGGTATTGTAGTCCACTGCGCTGATATTGCCCGACTGCTCCTCCGCCGGAATGACCTTGAAGGCGCCGCCGAGCCACAGCTTACCGCCGGGATAGGCGGAGTTCGCGACGTGATAAGTCATCGGCTGATGCAGGTTGATCGCATAGGCCAATCCGAGATGAGGATTGACCGCCATCGGCGACCACTCGACGCCGCCATTCGCCCCCGGCAGCATCCTCGCCCCTTCCTTGGTCGGCAGCGTCCACATGTTCTCCTGCGGCACCATCGGTTCGGAATAGCGGATCAGGCTGCAATCCTTGCGATTATGCACATAGACATGGCCGGTCTTGCCGGCGTGCAGCACGCCCGGAACGGTCGCGCCGTTCTGGTCCTTGACATCGACCAGCACGGTCGGGCTGACCGCATCGAGATCCCACACATCATGGGCAACGTATTGGAAGTGGCAGGCATACTTGCCGGTATCGAGATCGAGCGACACCAGTGAATCGGTGTAGAGATTGTCGCCCGGACGCACGGAGCCGTCCAGATCGGGCGATGGATTGCCGACTACGAAGAAGATCCGGTTGGTCGCCAGATCAACGGACGGATTCTGCCAGACGCCGCCACCCAGGGTTTTCGCGGGATCGCCATTTTTGGCATAGGCGGCCTTTTCGGCGACGATATCGCGGTGCATGTCGCGGCCGGTCGCGTCTTTCTCCGCCCAGACCCCCGAACTGTTGTCGGGGATCGTGGAAAAACTCCAAATCGGCGCGCCGGTCCCGGCGTCGAAGGCCTTGACGAAACCGCGAATCCCGTATTCGCCGCCGTTAGTCCCGATCAGCACCTTGGCCTTGACGACCGTGGGCGCCATCGTTTCGCTGTAACCTTCCTCCGGATCGGCGACCGTCGTGTCCCAAACCAGCTCCCCCGTTTTGGCATCGAGCGCGAGCAGGTGGCTGTCCAGGGTGGCCACGTAAACCTTCCCGCCGGATACCGCGACGCCGCGGTTGTTCGGCCCGCAGCAATACGTGGTGATCGGCCCCAGCTTGCGTGCGTAGTGCCAAAGCTCCTCGCCGGTGCGCGCATCGAGCGCGTACACCTGGCTGAAGGAGGTGGTGACGTACATCACGCCGTTGACAACGATCGGCGTCGTCTCCATCGACTCCTTTACTTCGGTCTGAAATATCCAGGCCGGGTGCAGGCGGCCGACATTGGACGGGTTGATCTGCTTGTTAGGATAAAACCGCAGTTGCCCGTAATCACCGTTGGTATGCAGGAAATTCGTGCTGTCACCACCGGCACGCGTCAGCATGTCCTGCGTAACCAAGGACATGTCGCCGAATTTCGTTGCGGCCTTGATCTCCTGCGCGCAGGCGCCCTGACCGAGGCCTGAGCCCGCGGCCGCAAGACCGAGCGACGAAGCCAACATCATAGCACGTGTTGCCAACATTTGATCGTCTCCCCCGATGCCGCCGGAACAGCCGACGTTCGAACTCTCTATTACCCGTCCAGAACCATCTTGCAATGAATAACTCAAGCGTCAGACTATCTTATCGGTCCAGCTCAATATTTCCTGGTTAGAAACGACCGTCTCAGGGGCGGCAAACCGGACATCCACAAGAGCGCGAAATTTGCTATTGAAGATAGCTGGTCAGCCCCCTGGGCGACAGCGACCGTGATGGCGCAGAAGCGGAAACCACACACGATGGCGGCGACGACAACCCCCGCTGATACGGCCGCCGATCCGGCCTTGTCGAGTGCCGATGCCTTGCCGCGCGCCCTGATCGTCGCCGGCCCGACCGCAAGCGGAAAATCCGCTTTGGCCTTGGCGATCGCGCGGTCGATGGGCGGGACAATCATCAACACTGACTCAATGCAGGTCTACCGCGAACTGCGGATCCTCACCGCTCGTCCCACCCAAGATGAGGAGGCCGAGGTTCCGCATCGCCTTTACGGCATCCGCCCGGCAGCGGAGGCTGGCAGCGTCGCCTGGTGGCGCGATCAGGCCCTGGCCGCGATGCGGGAAGCGCATCTGGCCGGTCGCCTGCCCATCCTGACGGGCGGATCTGGCATGTATTTCGCCGCCCTGACCGACGGGCTCGCCGACATCCCCGATCCCGGCCCCGAAGCCCGCGCGGAGGCACGCCGCTTGCTCGTCCACCACGGACCGGCCGGGCTGCACGCCAGTCTGGCGCACGTCGATCCAGCCACCGCCGCTCGATTGCAGCCCGAAGACAGCCAGCGCATCGCCCGCGCCTGGGAGGTCTGGCGCGGCACGGGACTAGGCCTCGCGGCCTGGCAGAATCGCCGGAGCGTCCCCGCCCCGTGGCGCTTCAGCGCCATCCGCCTCGATCCACCGCGCGAGGCCTTGCGCACCGCAATCGCGCTGCGCTTTGAGGGGATGCTGCGTGCCGGCGCGGTTCAGGAGGTGCGACAGTTGCTTGCCCTGAAACTCGATTCTAACCTGCCGGCGATACGCGCCCACGGCGTGCCGGAACTGTCCGCCTACCTGGCGGGGATCCTCTCTCTGGCCGAGGCCGGCCGTCGCACCCAGCTTGTCACCGGTCAGTACACAAAGCGTCAAGCGACATGGTTTCGCCATCGTCAACTTGCTCCCCAGAGCCAGATTTTTACGATAAATGCGCGATTTGCGTCTGTGGAGCAATTTTCAGAAAGAGAACGCGACAATTTGTTCTTGTTTATTGAGAACAAGGGTTGACCGCCGGTCGCAACAAGCCTATCCGTCCGGCATTCTTCAACAACGGGAACCGAATAGATGTCGGCGGACATGACTCAGTCGGGAGCGGAAATCCTTCTACGTGCCCTCAAGGATCAGGGCGTAGAGGTCATTTTCGGCTATCCCGGCGGCGCCGTACTGCCGATCTATGACGCACTGTTCAAGCAGAACGCCATCCGCCACATTCTGGTTCGCCAGGAAGGGGGCGCGGTACATGCCGCCGAAGGCTACGCCCGTTCCACCGGCAAGGTGGGCGTGGTGCTGGTTACCTCCGGGCCTGGTGCGACCAACGCCGTCACCGGCCTGGTTGACGCGCTGATGGACAGCATCCCCGTCGTCTGCCTGACCGGCCAGGTGCCGACG